>CAZESO010000001.1:0-35482 GCA_964515325.1 uncultured Roseburia sp.
GTTCTGGCTTTTCCATTGTTACAGGAACCTGATGAGCTCTGAATGAACCTTCAACTCTTTCGCCATCAACAACCTTTGGACCTGTCCATCCCTTTGGAGTACGGAGAACGATCATTGGCCAGAAAGGTCTTTCCTTCTTACCATCTTCTCTAGCTGCTCTCTGGATTTCTTTGATTTCTTCAATACACTTGTCAACAGCTTCGCTCATTAACTTGTGCATTGTCATTGGATCATCACCTTCTACAAAGTATGGCTTCCAACCACATCCATGGAAGAAGCTTTCAACTTCATCATGAGAGATGTGTGAGAATACTGTAGGGTTAGAGATCTTATAACCGTTTAAGTGCATGATTGGGAATACAGCACCGTCTGTAGCTGGGTTGATGAATTTGTTTACATGCCAAGCTGTTGCAAGAGGACCTGTTTCAGCTTCACCATCACCAACGATTACAGTTGCGATTAAGTCTGGGTTATCGAAAATAGCACCAGTAGCGTGGGCGATTGAATAACCGAGCTCGCCACCTTCATTGATTGAACCAGGTGTTTCTGGAGCAACGTGACTTGAAATACCACATGGGAATGAGAACTGCTTACAAAGTCTCTTCATACCTTCATAGTCTTCGCTTACGTTTGGATAAATTTCACTGTAGTGACCTTCTAAGTAAGAGTTACCTACGAAGAAGTTTCCACCATGACCTGGGCCTGAGATTAAGATCATGCTCAAATCGTACTTCTTGATTGCTCTGTTCATATGAACATATACGAAGTTCTGTCCTGGAACTGTTCCCCAGTGACCAACGATTTTCTTCTTAACCTGGTCTCTTGTTAATGGTTCGCGTAAAAGTGGGTTGTCTAACATATAAAGCTGAGCTGCAGCAATATAGTTTGTTGCACGCCAGTAAGCATTCATTTTCTCAAGATATTCCTGAGTCATTGGCTGCTTTTCTGGACAATCATTGATATTTGCCATGTTTAAATTCTCCTTTGATAAATTTTCTTAATGTATGTTAACGATAAAATATCGTTTAACTCCGTTTATATCATAATTGATTTTTGGGTATTTTGAAAGCACAAATTTTTTTTTCTAAATAATTGATATAAACTTACAAGATTTTACAAAAATTTAGTGCAAAATGTATAAAAAACTTGTGGGGTGTTAAAAATAAAGGGGATTTCACGTATGTGATACCCCCTTGCACTCTAGTTAATTATGAAATTTTGCCAGTTTCTTTGTATTCATTTACTCTTGTATGAATACGGTCAACCGGATTGAGCAATTCGCTCATAGAACCATCGTGGTTTAATGTGTCGATGATAAGAGAAATATATTTGTTCATATCACAACTTACATACCAAGGTCTCTGTAAAAGCTCAGGCATCTGATAAATAACATTAGTTGTAAGAACCTTGTTGATAAGACCATCTTCGTAAGCTTTGTCAAATTTATCCAAACCATCTGTAAATAAACCGAATGTTGTAGCAACAAATACTTTTCTTGCATCTCTGTCTTTTAATTTCTTTGCAACATCTATAACACTGTCGCCCGAAGAAATCATATCATCAATAATAAGAACATCCTTGCCTGCAACTGATGAACCTAAGAATTCATGAGCAACAATAGGATTCTTTCCATTAACAATCTTAGTGTAATCTCTTCTCTTGTAGAACATACCCATATCAAGACCAAGTACATTGGCAAGATAAACTGCACGGCTTGTACCGCCTTCGTCAGGGCTGATAATCATCATATGGTCAGCATCAATCTGTAAGTCGCTCTCAGAATGTAATAATCCTTTGAGAAACTGATAAGCAGGCTGAACAGTTTCAAAACCTTTAAGAGGAATTGAATTCTGAACTCTTGGGTCATGTGCGTCGAATGTGATGATGTTTTCAACACCCATATCTGTAAGTTCCTGAAGTGCAAGTGCGCAATCAAGAGATTCTCTTGCTGTTTTCTTGTGCTGTCTGCTTTCATATAAGAAAGGCATAATAACTGTGATTCTCTTTGCTTTACCACTAACGGCAGCAATTATTCTCTTTAAATCCTGATAATGGTCATCAGGCGACATATGATTTTCATAACCACATAAAGAGTATGTCATACTATGATTTAAAACATCTACGAGAATGTACAAATCCATACCTCGTACAGATTCATTAATAACACCTTTAGCTTCACCTGAACCAAATCTTGGTACTTTGGTATTAACAAGGTAAGAATCTTTTAAGTATCCTGAAAAAGAAATTGTATGTGGATACTGTGTTGTACGGTTTTTTCTCCATTTAGCAATATAGCTGTCTACGAATTGAGCCTGTCCCTTAAAGCTATCAAGGGCAATAATTCCTAAAGGCCCCACTGGAATAGTTTCGACAAATTTTTCGTTGTTTGGCATAAGTAAATCCTCCATAGATGTGGTTAGTTGTTTATAACTATTAATTATACAAGAGATATATAACAATATAAACTTGGTTTGTCAAGTGGAAAATTAAAAGGCAAGTCTTAAATCATTCCCAAAAATTTTCAACAAAGTGTAGTTGCTGGCGATGCGGGAAAATACTCGTTCTGAGTACATTTCACGCAATTGACCGATTGATAAATTTGAGGAAATAATTACAGATTTTTGTCTTAAAAATCTTTCATTAATCAAGTTGAAAAATGATGAGGTGGTAAATGAATTTACCATTTCTGTTCCTAAATCATCAATAACTAAAAGATCACATTCTAATAAATCTTTAGTTTGCATATCCATTTCAGCATCACCAAATCTGTTAAATGTATTTTTGGCTAATACATCAAAGAGATTGATTGCAGACATATAGATAACAGAATGAGATGTATCTATAAGCTCTTTGGCAATGCAGTTGGTGAGAAAGGTTTTTCCAACACCTGTTTCTCCATAAATAAATAAATTTTTAAATATAGAATCAAAATTGTTAATATAATCTTTAGCAATATCATAGATTTCCAACATATTCTGTCTGGCAGAAATCTTGGTATTGGAATCAATGAATTGCTCAGAATAACAATCCAAATTAAACTTGCTGAAATTTTCCTTTTTTAATTGTGCCTTTATATTAGACTGATTATACAAAGCAGCAATAATTTTGTTCTTGAGGCAATGACATTTTTCACCATCAATAAAGCCTGTATCCTTACAATCCTTACAGCTATAATTCATAGAAAGATAATTTTTATCATAGCCGGCTTCCACAAGCATTTGTTCTTTTAAGGAAATAAGTCTTGCAAGTTCTGATTTTATATCAGACATAGAGCCTTTTTCTTCTAATATAAGTGCTTTTGCACTTCTCAAAGAAAAACTGCTGATTTCATCATTTAAATCCTTTAATTTAGGATACTTTATATAGAGCTTGTTTGTACGTTCTTCAAGCTCATTATGGGCATCAATGCGTTTGCGTTCATAATCACGCATTATTTCATTGTATTTTTCCGTTGTAAGTCCCATGTTAAAATCCTTTCAAGGTGCCTATCTTCGTTTCAAAAGATCGCGTTCCAATGCATCATAATCATATGTTCTCTGATTAAAATTATTGAAACTATTTTTGGAAACTGCTACTGAAACAGAAGATTTAGCTTTCTTGTTGTGTTCGTCATCAATATCTTTTAAATCGTCTAAGCTTTTAACATTTTTCTTCTTCCATCTTTGCAAAATGGAGTCGGCATATGGAAAGCTTGGTTGATGAATCGTATTAATAGTACGACTACAGGCATCAAGTATAATATCCATATCAAAACCATATTCTTTAGTCCACTTTACGATAAATGACTTTTCAATAGCAGCAGGAGCTCTGTTGGTAAGTCCAAAAGCTTTGAGAACAGGATAAAAACTATTGTTCATATCAGAAACATACTCTTTGGCCTGCTCAACAGTTTCTATATTGTGTTCAGCCCAATCTAAAGCAACAGTTTCTATGTAGTTAAGCTTTTTGTGATTGTTAGAAACACAATATTCAATAAGAAATTCTATAAGCTCCGGAGAAAAGCCTAATTCGTCATAAAAATAAAGTACGATATTAGTTTCAGTAGGAGTGAAAGGCTTTCCTATATATGTTTGTGCTATGTAAAGTAATTCTCTGATTTCATCATTTGCAGTTAAAGCTGCAAGCTTTTCAGGAGATACAGAGTATTTTGGCTTCTTGATTGATTCCTGCTTTTCGGAAACTTCAGGTTTGTTTTGAGAAGCTTCAGCTTTGGTGTTTTCAGGAACAATCTTGAAACTCATGGGAAACTCTCTCATAACATTTTTTAATGAGATTCCGGTTATATCATTACTTTCATCATAAGTGAGAGATAACAGGCCTAACTGTTCCCAATAATTCAATGCACGAATAATGTCCTTTTCTGTATTGTCAAATTTATCTGCAATGTCAGAAATAGTAAAATCTATGTTAGAATTGCCACAGCTTCTTAATAGGAAAAGGTAAACCTTAACATATTCGCCGCTTGCTTTTGGCATATATTCGTCTAAAAAATAGTTTGATACTACTGTAACATCAGATAAAGAATTTTTATCTAATACTATCTTTTTCATAAGTCCCTCCAGTAACAAATTAGCAATAGTTAATATAGCATAAAAATATAAAAATGTTAAGTGAAAAATTTTGAAAAATGTCAGTAAATATCAGCGTTTGAGGGGATTGTGGATAATGTGGAAATTGTGGAGAAAATGAAATGCAGAATTAAAAAAAGCCGATAATGTAATGAAAATTAAATTAAGAAAAATCCACATAAAATGTGAGTAAAAAAGGTACATTTTATGTGGATAATGTGGATAAATTATTTTTTTAACAGGTTGTTGCCGACTTCTACGATATTTCCGGCACCCATAGTTATCAACAAATCATTTTCTTTACAATTTTTTATTAAAAAGTTTTCTATCTCATCAAATGTAGAAAAATGATATGCCTCACAACCTAAGTTTTTCAACTCGGAAAGTATATCAAGGGAGCTTACTCCGAGAGTATCAGTTTCTCTTGCGGCATAAATATCAGCTAAAACAACTTTGTCTGCCAATGACAGTGCTTTGGCAAAATCTTTAAGAAAAGCCTTGGTTCTGGTATAGGTATGTGGTTGGAATACGCACCACACATCATTTACAGAACATTTCTTGGCTGTTTCAAGAGTGGCTTTGATTTCATCAGGATGATGAGCATAGTCATCAACGATTGTAAAACCATTTAATTTGCCCTTCAATTCGAAACGTCTTTCTGTTCCTTTGTAGCTTTCAATTCCTTCCTTAATAAAGGAAATATCTTCGCCGTTAGCATAAGCTGAGCCAATAGCGGCAAGAGCGTTTTCTATATTGTGTGAGCCGGGAACATTTAGCTTTATATGAGCAACATTCTCGCCTTTTATATACAAATCAAACTCGCCATGGGATAAGTTATCATATTTAATATTGCAAGCTGAAATGTCAAGCTTTGGGTTTTCAAGTCCGTAGGCATATACCTGACAGACCAAATCGTTGGTAAAAAATTCATAATTTGGAATTGTGGAATTTATTACCAAATTGCCATTTTCAGGTAAAAGCTCAGTAAACTTTTTAAAGCTTGAACGTATATCATCAATGTCTTTGAAAAAGTCCATATGGTCCTCGCAAACATTGAGTATTACTGCAGTTGAAGGATAAAACGATAAAAAGCTGTTAGTGTATTCACAAGCTTCTGTTATGAGTACATCCGATTGACCGATTCTCAAATTACCATTTATTGACTCTAGTATTCCACCTACTAATATAGTAGGATCACTATGTGAGGCAAGGTAAATATGTGATACCATGGATGTGGTTGTCGTTTTACCATGTGTGCCAGAGACAGCTATAGAAATAGGATGTTCCTTCATGATGCACCCTAGTAATTCTCCTCTCGTGATACAAGGAATCTTCTTGTTTCTGGCTGTCATAAGTTCTGGATTGTCCTCTTTTACAGCAGCAGTGTATACTACCAAATCTATGTCATCAGTAATATTATCTGAAGATTGACCATATAATACCTTGGCACCTGAAGCGACAAGATGTTTGGTTAAAGGGGTTTCAGCTCTGTCAGAGCCTGATACGGAAAAATTCTTGGATAAAAGAATCTCTGCCAGACCGCTCATGCTGATACCACCAATGCCGATAAAATGTATATGTGAATAATCATTTAAATTATAATTCATCTAAACCAACCTTTCTAAAAATAAAGACATAACTATGTACATTATACTACCGCAATAGTAAAAAATAAACTTTTTGAGAAAATTTTTTGATAATTTTCATATTTATTAACAACAATTTGTTTAAAATATCTAAAAAATAACTCGAAATAGGTTTTTTGCTGTAAATTTTGTTCACATTTTGTAATAAATGTGTTATAATAAAAACTATCTTAAAGACAAGAGGTGATAGCGTGATTAAAAAAGAAATGATTGCCATGTTATTGGCAGGAGGACAGGGAAGCAGATTAGGTGTGCTTACTTCCAAAGTAGCAAAGCCTGCAGTATCATTTGGCGGCAAGTACAGAATAATTGATTTCCCACTTAGTAATTGTATTAATTCAGGAATTGATACAGTAGGTGTACTGACACAGTACCAACCACTCAGACTTAACTCGCATATAGGAATTGGTATACCATGGGATTTGGATAGAAACTATGGCGGTGTAAGTATTCTTCCACCATATGAGAAGAGTGAAAACAGTGATTGGTATACAGGAACTGCTAATGCTATATATCAGAATATCGATTATATGGAGCAGTATAATCCTGATTATGTACTTATTTTATCTGGTGACCATATTTATAAGATGGATTACGAGATAATGCTTGATTATCATAAGGCGAATAATGCGGATGTAACTATTGCAGCTATGCCAGTGCCTATGGAAGAAGCAAGCAGATTTGGTATTGTTGTTACTGACAACGAGACACGTATAACAGACTTCCAGGAGAAACCTGAAGTTCCAAAGAGCAATCTTGCATCAATGGGTATTTACATATTTAAATGGTCAGTTTTGAAGGATGCTCTTATCAAGTTGAAGAATCAGAGCAATTGTGACTTTGGTAAGCATATAATTCCATATTGCTTTGAAAAGGGCGACAGAATATTTGCATATGAGTACAATGGTTATTGGAAGGATGTTGGTACATTAGGTTCATATTGGGAAGCTAATATGGAACTTATTGATATTATTCCTGTATTTAATCTCTATGAAGAATTCTGGAGAATTTATACAAGAAATAATACTCTTCCACCACAGTTTATCGCAGATACAGCCAAGATTGGCAGAAGTATCATAAGTGAAGGCTGCGATGTTTACGGTGAAGTGACTAATTCTGTTATCGGAGCAGGTGTTACTATTGAAGCCGGAGCAGTTGTAAAGGATTCCATCATTATGAAGGGAACCGTTGTAAAAGCAGGTGCTAAGATTGATAAGGCAATTATTGCTGAAGACGTTGTTATTGGCGAGAATGTTGAGATTGGTGTTGGCGAAGAAGCACCTAGTAAGTTAGATGCCAGAATTTATGCATTTGGTCTTGCTACAATTGGTGAGAAATCAGTTGTGCCAGCAAATATTAAGATAGGTAAGAATACAGCGATTTCGGGAGAGACAACATTAGAGGATTACAATAATGGTGTTCTTGAAAGCGGCGAGTATATTATTAAGGTAGGTGAAGTGTAATGAGAGCTATAGGAATTATTTTAGCAGGTGGAAACAACAACAAGATGAAAGAGCTTTCTTACAAAAGAGCCATTGCGGCTATGCCTATTGCAGGAAGCTACAGAGCCATTGATTTCGCATTGAGCAATATGTCTAATTCGCATATTCAGAAGGTTGCTGTTCTTACACAATACAATGCAAAGTCATTGAATGAACATTTAAGTTCATCTAAATGGTGGGATTTTGGTAGAAAACAAGGTGGTTTATATGTATTTACACCTTCTATTACAGCAGACAATGGTTTTTGGTACAGAGGTACAGCAGATAGTATATGGCAGAATATCAGTTTCTTGAAGAATAGCCATGAACCATATGTTGTTATTGCTGCCGGTGATGGTATTTACAAGTTGGATTACAATAAGGTTCTTGAATATCATATTCAGAAGAAGGCAGATATTACTGTTGTTTGTAAGGATATTAGTGATAGAGAAGATATTACAAGATTTGGTCTTGTTAAAACAGATGCAGATGCTAGAATTGTAGATTTTGAAGAAAAACCGATGGCATCTAATTCCAGAACCGTTTCAACAGGTGTATATATTATAAGAAGAAGACTTCTTATTGAGCTTGTTGAGAAGTGTGCTGAAGAAGAGAGATTTGATTTTGTTAATGATATTTTAATCAGATATAAGAACTTGAAGAAGATATATGCGTATAAGATGGATTCATATTGGAGTAATATTTCCTCGGTTGAATCATATTACAATACAAATATGGATTTCTTGAAACCGGCTACAAGGGATTACTTCTTTAAGCAGCATCCTGATATTTATTCAAAGGTTGATGATTTACCACCGGCAAAGTACAATCCGGGTTCAAACATAAAGAACAGTTTGATTTCAAGTGGATGTATTATAAATGGACAGGTTGAGAATTCAATATTATTTAAGAAGGCGTTTGTAGGTAATAACTGTATTATTAAGAATTGTATTATCTTGAATAATGTGTATATTGGAGATAACACATATCTTGAGAATTGTATTGTTGAAAGTAGAGGAACAATTCGTGCTAATACTACTCATATTGGAGAAAATGGACAGGTAAAGGTTGTTATAGAACGTAATGAAAGATTAGGTTTTTAATTATTACTACTTAGCGAAGGCAGAAAGGGGGCTTTTTACATGAAAGTTACAGATGTAAGAGTTCGAAAAGTATTAAGTGATGGAAAGCTTAAAGCAGTAGCTTCCGTAACATTTGATGATGTGTTTGTGGTACATGACATCAAGATTATTAACGGAGATGATGGTTTGTTTATAGCAATGCCAAGCAAGAAAGCTGCTGACGGAATGTTTAGAGACATAGCTCATCCAATTAATACTGAGACTAGAGAATACTTGAAGCGTACAATTTTAGAAAGTTATGAAAACGCACAGTAGTTATAAAGGCATCGGATTAGTCCGATGCCTTTCTCTATTATTCTTTAAATGTAAGCTCTGCAATATCATTTACTAAATTGTTCAAAAGTTCTATGAAAGCTTTAGTATCACCAATAGGTTTGTCGACACTACCTGCATTTGGAGTATATGTCAGATAAGGGTTAATATCAGCTGTAAATTTGAGCTTGTTTCTGTATTTTGACAACAATACATTTAGTTTTTCAGCGTCAACAGGAGCCTTGTTGTACATCATAAGCTTAATGGTGTTTTTGTTGCCTGTTATTTCTGTAATGTATGCTTTATGTGCTGCTGATTTAAGCAATGAAACCAAAAGTAAATTCTCAGTAACAGAAGGAATATCACCAAAGCGGTCTATCAATTCATCTTGCATATCCTCGTATTCATTCATATTGTCAATGGCAGCAATTCTCTTGTAAATATCAAGCTTTTGCATTTCGTTCTTAATATAAGTAGAAGGAATGTAAGCATCAATATCAATATCTAATGATGTGTCAAAATCGGATGTAGGTTCGTCAAGACCTTTTAATTTCAATACAGCTTCGTTTAGAAGTTTACAATATAAATCGTAACCTACAGATGCCATATGTCCGTGTTGCATTTCACCCAAGATATTTCCTGCACCACGAATCTCTAAGTCGCGCATTGCGATTTTAAAGCCGGAACCTAAGTCAGTAAATTCACGGATTGCCTGAAGTCGCTTTTCAGCAACCTCTTTAAGCATCTTATCTCGTCTGTACATAAGGAATGCATAAGAAGTTCTACTACTACGGCCAATTCGTCCTCGAAGCTGATAGAGCTGTGAAAGTCCAAGCTGGTCTGCGTCGTGTATAATCATTGTATTAGCATTGGCAATATCAAGACCGGTCTCAATGATTGTGGTTGATACCAATACATCTATGTCACCATTTATAAAGTCATACATAATCTGCTCAAGCTTTCGTTCACTCATTTGTCCATGAGCATATGCAACTGTTGCATCAGGAACTAAAGCGGCAATCTTGGCAGTTATTTCGTCAATACTTTGAACCTTATTATATACATAATATACCTGTCCGTTACGATTCAATTCTCTGTTGATGGCTTCGCGAATGATTTCATCATTATATTCCATTACATAGGTCTGAATAGGGATTCTGTCAACAGGAGCTTCCTCTAATACGCTCATATCTCTTATTCCGATAAGACTCATATGAAGAGTTCTTGGAATAGGAGTAGCTGTAAGCGTAAGAACATCAACAGTATTCTTTAACTGCTTGATGGCTTCCTTATGGTTAACACCAAATCGCTGTTCCTCATCTATGATAAGTAAACCTAAATCCTTGTATTCTATATCCTTAGATAATAGTCTGTGTGTTCCGATAACAATGTCTACAAAGCCTTTCTTTAGATTCTCAATGGTCTTCTTATTGGCTGTAGGTGTTCTGAATCTGGACATTAACTCAATTGTTACAGGGAACTCCTTCATTCTCTGCTTAAAATTAGTATAATGCTGTTGGGCAAGAACTGTTGTAGGAACAAGAAATGCTACCTGTTTGCCATCGGAAATTGCTTTAAATGCTGCACGGATGGCAACCTCTGTTTTGCCGAAGCCAACATCGCCACAAATAAGTCTGTCCATAATCTTGCTGCTTTCCATATCTCTTTTAGTATCTTCTATGGCAGTAAGCTGGTCTTTAGTTTCTTCATATGGGAAAGCTTCTTCGAATTCTCTCTGCCATACAGTATCAGGTTGGAATTCATGTCCTTTGTTGGCCTGTCGTTTAGCATAAAGTTCAACTAATTCTTTGGCAATCTCATTAACGGCAGTTTTAACCTTGGACTTAGTTTTATTCCATTCCTGAGTACCTAAGCGGTTAAGTTTTGGAGGTTTGGCTTCTGAGCTTGCATATTTCTGGATCATATCCAGCTGCATAGCAGGAATGTATAGATTTCCGCCACCTTCGTACTGAACTTTAATGTAATCTTTAGTAATTTTATCTACAACAATTTTTTCAATACCCTTATAGATGCCAAGTCCGTGATTTTCATGAACAACATAGTCGCCAATATTAAGCTGAGCAAAGGAACTAATCTTCTGACCGCTATATTTTTGTCGGCTACGCTTCTTAGACTTCTGCCCGGTGAAAATATCACTTTCGGTTATAACTATAAGCTTGATAGATGAAAATTCATAACCTTTTCTAATATTACCATAGCTTACTACAATCTCACCTGGAACTAATTCTTTATCAGGATTATCAGTGTAAATGGCAGGTAAATCCATTTCGTTTAGAAGTGTGTCGGCAAGACGGGCACCTCTTGTTTTGGAACCGGATAAAATAACAATACTATAATCCTTTTTCTTGTATGCCTTCAAATCCTTAACCAAAAGCTCCATGCTATTGTTATAAGGATTAACATTCTTCATTGAAATATTATAATTTTCATCTATATCAAAGCCTTTAATCTTGGTAATTAATGTGGTGAAATGAACGGTATTTACACCACCAAGATATGCTAAAATCTTTTTGTAATCCCATAAAACATTTGCCTGTTTTGGAAGAACATAACCCTTTTCAAGACGATGAATCATACTTTCTTTAAATTCGGTAACCACTACATTGATATGTTCGTTGACTCTGTTGGTTTCATCTATTATAAAGAGAGTTTCATTCTTGTCGAAATAATCAATAAGAGATTCCTTTTCATCTAAGAAATACTCAACATAGCTGTCCAAAGAAACGGAATGTCTGCTGTATTCAAGCAATTCTAAAAATTCTCTGGTAGCAGTTTTAAGGCGATGAGCTTCCTCTGTAAGCATATCGGCACGGAACTTCTTCTCACATTTATCACAATCTTTTTTAATCTTTTCAATGCCCTTTGAAATAGTCTCTTCATCAAAGATATATTCAGTTGCAGGAAGTATAGTAATAGAAGAAATGTTTTCTATAGTTCTTTGACTTTCTGGGTCGAAAAGTCGGATGGAGTCTATCTCGTCATCCCAAAGGTCGATTCTGACAGGAACATCATCGGTAAGATTAAAGATGTCAATGATGCTTCCTCGTACAACAAACTGACCATGAGAGTCTACCTCTGATACACGCTCATAGCCTAAAAGTGTAAGCTTTTTAGTTAGTGCTTCTATATTTACTAAGCTGTCAGAATCCAAAGTGAAGCAATTCTCCATAATTTTCTTAACCGGCATAAGCTTGTCAAGAAAACTGTCGATGGTTGTAATAAGAGTTACGCCCTCATCTTCAGCTAAAGCTTTGATAACTTTGAGTCTTTCTGACAGTGTTAATGAACCATTTATATCTGCACTGTAGAAAATAAAGTCCTTGGCAGGATATAAAATAGGATTGTCATTAAAGTACTTCATGTCATCATAGATTTCTTTGGCTCTGGCAGAACTGAAAGTAATGATAACATTGTGTTTGTAGTCTTTTCCTAACACATTAGCAATATTTACAAGTCCTGTATCAACTGCTCCTGAAATCTGTACGTTAGAAAATCCGGAAGAAAGCTTTTCTTTAATCAGTTCAATTTCGCTTAAAGTATTCAGTTTGCCATTAATTGAATTTACACATTGCACGATCCATTCCCTCACTGATAATACATTCTACTGCATCGTTTACCTTTACAAAAGTTTCATTTATAACCTTCTGTTCAGAAGGTGAAAAATGTCCAAGTACATAGTCTGCCAAGTCATAGTTAGCCGGCTTGTCGCCAACACCTGTCTTGATTCGCTTGAACTTATCTGTACCTAAAAGATTGATAATACTCTTGATTCCGTTGTGTCCACCTGCGCTGCCTTTAGCACGAAGTCTTAAGCGACCTACATCAAGACTTATATCATCATAAATTACTATTAATTCTTCTTCTACATCGATTTTATAGAAGTTGGCGATAGAAGCCAATGATTCTCCGCTTAAATTCATAAATGTCTGAGGTTTTACAAGAATAACCTTTTGACCACCTATAATTCCTGCACCACACAATGCCTTGTGTTTAAGCATTTCAACCTTTATGCCATGTTTATCCGCAATACAATCTATGGCATCAAAACCCACATTATGACGAGTGTGTTCATATTTTGAAGAAGGATTTCCGAGTCCTGCTATTATATACATAATTAAAATTACCTTTCGAATATACTGTTTATTGTTAAAATAACAATTATTGCATGAGAACATAAGCTTTGCAAAATTGTAAAGACATTATAGCATAACATATTGTAAAATACACATATTTTTTGATTGAATTATGATTTGAAAATTGATAGAGGAGAAATTTTATGGTGAAAAATTGGGTGAGAAATTATTGCCGAGGTACAGATATACAATTTGGATTTATAATACCACGCAAATTTTACTGGCGAGGTACGGAGTAGGAAATGTGTCATGTGGTACCTCGTAAATTGAGGAGTTGAGGCACAGGAATGTAAGAGTTTCCTTATATACCTCGCTTTTGAACGAAAATTGCATTTTTGGACAAAAAGCGAGGTAGTGGTGGGAAAATTATAAGAAATATACCTCATTTAAGTTGTTGTCGAGGTATAGGAACACACATAGGACCTGATGTACCTCAAACAAGAATATTTGCAAAGAGGCATCATTGTATACAATGGATGTTGTTTCCGTAGTTAAATAATAAAGTTAGAAAAACATAATGATGAAAAATGACGAAAAATGTTGTATCTTTTTGCTTTATTATGTTATAATATCGTTGTGTTTTTTCAAATGCAAATAAAAACATAAGATATATAAGGGAGAAAAATGTAAAAAATCACATTGATATGCTGATTTTTTACATAGCAATTTGTGCCGAAGCGACACAAATTTGCTATTATGTGATAATAGAAATTGCTACGCAACTTTCTATTACACTCCTTGCTTCGCTTCGGAATGGAGGAAAATATGGGACTTATTAAAACAGCAATTGATGTTGTAAAGGGATCTTTCGCAGATCAGTGGTTGGAGTACTTCTATTGTGAATCACTCAGCGAAGATGTATTATTGACAAAAGGTATGAAGAGAACTAACGGTTCTGCTAATAAGAAGGGCAACGATAACATTATTTCAAATGGTAGTATCATTTCGGTTGCAGATGGACAGTGTATGCTTATCGTAGAACAGGGTAAGGTAGTTGAAGTTTGTGCTGAACCAGGTGAATTCAAATATGATAGTTCAACAGAACCAAGTATCTTTGCAGGAAGTCTTGGTACAAGCATTCTTGATACATTCAAGCAGATTGGAAAGCGTTTCACATTTGGTGGTGAGACAGCAAAGGATCAGAGAGTTTACTATGTTAATACAAAGGAAATCGTTGGTAACAAGTTTGGTACAGCTACACCAATTCCTTTCCGTGTTGTAGACTCAAAGATTGGTCTTGATGTGGATGTATCAGTTCGTTGTAATGGTATGTATACATATAAGATTGCTAATCCATTATTATTCTACACAAATATTACAGGTAATGTAGAACAGGATTACACAAGAGACAGATTAACAGAACAGATGCGTTCAGAAATGCTTAACAACTTAGGACCGGCTTTTGCAAATATCTCTAATTTAGAGATTCGTCCAAATCAGTTGGTAAGCAAGAATAAAGAAGTAACAGAAGCTTTGAAGGTTGAACTTACAGAGCAGTGGAGTAACCTTAGAGGTATTGAGCTTGTAATGGTTTCATTCAACTCTGTATCTATACCGGAAGAAGATCAGCAGATGATCAAAGATTTACAGAAGACAGCTGTATTCTCAAATCCTGGTATGGCAGCAGCTTCATTGGTATCAGCACAGAGCGATGCTATGAGAGCAGCAGCATCTAATGAAAATGGTGCTATGATGGGCTTTATGGGAATGAATATGGCAATGCAGTCAGGTGGAATGAATGCAAATCAGTTATTCCAGATGAATCAGCAGAATCAGATGCAGCAACAGCAGATGGCTATGCAACAGCCACAGATGGCAGCACAGCAGCCACAGGCAACAGCAGGTGTTGCAACAGCTCCAGAAGCACAGCCTGCAATGGCTCCAGCCAGCCAGGCAACAGCTGATTCATGGACATGTACATGCGGCGCAACAGGCACAGGAAGATTCTGTATGGAATGTGGTAACAGCAAGCCAGAACCAGTTGCAGGATGGGCATGCTCATGTGGAGCAACAAATACAGGTAAGTTCTGTCCTAACTGTGGAGCAAAGAAACCGGCAGAGGAACCACTTTACAAGTGTGATAAGTGTGGTTGGGCTCCGGAAGATCCAAAGAATCCACCAAAGTTCTGTCCTGAATGCGGTGACGTATTTGATGAAAATGACGTACAGAATTAGTGTACAATAATAAAGGAAGCGACAGCGAAACATAAATACTCAAGGCTCAAATGAGATTAAACCCCGTTTGGGCCTTGTATTATATAGTAGGAAATTCTAACGGAGGATGAAAATGGGTGACGAATTTTTCGATGAAAGTACGATAACAGATACATTAAAAGAAACAGATAAAAAATGCCCTAACTGTGATGGTGTTATGAATTTTGATCCTGCAACAGGTGGAATGTTGTGTGAATTCTGTGGACATACAGAGGCAGTTCAGGTAAAAGAAGAAGTTAAGATGGCTGAGGAACAGGATTTTTCAGCAGTTGAGAAAACAGGAAATTGCAACTGGGGCGTTGAAAAGAAGACAATTCTTTGTAAGTTCTGTGGTGGTGAAGCAATTTATGATGCGATGCAGACTTCAGGTGAGTGTCCGTTCTGTGGTTCTAATCAGGTAATGGAAGCTTCAACAAAAGATACATTGGCACCAAATGGTGTAATTCCATTTGCTATTGATAAGAAATCATGTGGTGACAGATTTACAAAATGGCTTAAGGGCAAGTTGTTCTGTCCAAATGAGGCTAAGAGAAATGCTAAGCCTGAGGCGTTTAATGGCGTATACCTTCCATATTGGACATTTGATGCAGATACAGACACAAGCTATACAGCAGAATATGGTAAGAACAGAAGAGTAAGAGAAAGCAATGGAAATACTAAGACTGTAACCGATTGGTACAGAACAAGCGGACAACATAGCCAGTTTATTGATGACCAGCTTGTAATTGGTACTGACAGACATGAAGAATATGTTATGAAAAGAATCGAGCCATTTGATACAAGTAAGAGCATAGAATATAAGCCTGAATATGTATCAGGTTTCGTGTCAGAAAGGTATTCAATTGGTGTACAGTCAGCGTGGGAAAAGGCTAAGAACTTTATCAAGAATACATTGCGCTCAAGCATTCGTTCTAAGATTAAGAAGGAAAAGCATGCTGATGAGGTAAGAGGTCTTGATTTAAGAACAACATATTCAAATATTACATATAAGTATCTGATGTTGCCGGTGTGGATTTCATCATTTAAGTATAATGGCAAGGTTTACCAGTTTTATGTAAATGGTCAGACCGGTAAGGTTGGCGGTAAGGCACCAGTTTCACCATATAAGGTGGCTATTGCAGTTGCTATCGGTATTTTATTTGTTATATTAATTTTTATGACAGGTAATGAATAATATTCTTTGTTTGGCGTGACACAGGAAAACGCCACAGAAAGGTGGATAAAGATGGAAGGATGGATGTTTTTTCTAGGCGGAATCGTCGTAGTTGGAATTGCAATATCCGTAGGAGTATACAAGGTTAGACAGAAGTTAAGAAGCTTTTCGAGAATGGCCTTTGGAACTGATTCATTAATGGATGGTCTTCAAAGAACGGAGCTTGAAGCGCAGCAGACACCGAAGTCATTGTCGGGTATGGATTCAACATATTTGCCGATGATAAAGAAGGATTTTCCTGAATTTAATGTGGATGTTGCAAAGAATCACGTAAGACAGGAGCTTAAGAAATACTTGAAAAATAAGCAGTCTGTAAAGATACATAATGTTGTTATCAGAAATTACAAGAAACATGAATTTGAAAGTGTAATTGTAATGCAGGCATCTGCGGAATATATTGAGAATTCTAAGAAAAATCAGAAAAGATATGACTTCAATTATATTCATGCATTAGTTGGTTCGCTGACTGATAGCAAGATAGCGGCAGTATGTCCAAGCTGTGGTGGTCCAATTTCAAATACAAGCCTTGCAAACTGTGAATACTGTGGTGCCAGACTTGTAAATATTATCGAGAGAAGCTGGGAAGTAAAGGATATAGTGGAAAGCTAGAAGTATATGAATGGGTGTCGGAATTTTCCGACACCCATTTTAATAGTAATAAAAATTTTAAGTGGTCAGTTTATACAACATCCATTTCTCACTTTTGTACCGTATAAGGAAGAATACTACTCGTACGACCCAATCTATAAACATTGATATCCATACACCGAGTAATCCTATTTCTAATACTTCTACAAATAAAAAGCTGAAGAAAATTCTGCATATCCACATAGATGCAATTGAAACTATCATTGGATATTTTACATCACCGGCAGCACGAAGTGCGCTTGGGAACACAAATGAAAGTGGCCATATGGTCATAGCTACAATGCTATGTATGGATATAATGAGTACGGCAAGGGATGTAGCTTCTGCTGAAACATTTCCAAATAATCCCACAATTCCTTTTACGAATATTAAGCAAATAACATTTGTGCTTATCATTGCTCCATAAGCAATTTTCATTAACTTTTTAATGTTGTATTTAGCGCTATCATAATCGTTGGCACCAACACATTGTCCAACAACAGTTACCATGGCAAGAGAAAGGGCTTGTCCTGGAATATTTGGCAATTCCACAACGGTACTTACAATGGAATGAGCGGCAATTTGTGCAGTTGCAAGTCCTGATATAAATACCTGAACAATTATTTTACCAAGCTGGAACATAGCGCTTTCTAAACCATTAGGAACGCCAATTCTAAGAATTTTCTTCATTGTATCTTTGTGAAAACCAAATCGATAATACTTATCTATATGTATATCATTATTTTGATTTCTAATAAGCATAAGCATTATAAATGCTGCCACAAAACGAGAAACAAGAGTTGGGATGGCAATGCCTTCCACGCCCATTTTAACAACATAAATTAATAATGCATTTCCAACAATATTAATACCATTCATTAAAAAAGAAATCTTCATTGAAATGGAAGAATTTCCCATAGCTCTAAAAAGTGCGGCACCACCATTGTATATGCCAAGGAATGGAAATGAAAGAGCCGTAACAAAAAAGTAAGTGTTAGCATGTTTCATAACCGCCGGTTCTACCTGTCCGATAAGGAGATTTAATAGCGGTTTCTTAAATATAAGGGCAAGAGCAGTGATGGCAACAGATACCACAATTACCATTAACATAAGCTGGTTGGCAACTATATTGCAGGCTTCCTTATTTTTATGTCCGAGATATTGTGATGCTACAACTGCGCCACCTGTAGCCAATGCGCTAAATGTAACAATGAGAAGTATATTTATGGTGTTGACAAGTGAAACGCCGGACATGGCAGCTTCACCTAAAACTGAAACCATAAATACATCTATTAACCCAACGAGAACAGCAAGAGTTTGTTCAACGATGAGGGGAATTATTAATTTTTTTAAATCCTTATTTGTAAATGTCATATTTTGCCTCCTGGGATTAGAACCCTAGTACTTGATTATAAAACTTATGATTAAAAAATCAAGTACAATATGTTATAATTGACGTAAGAAGAATATAGTGAAGAACGATTGTGTTAAGAATAAGCTTAGGTTTATGGTGTAGAAGAGGAAATGAAAAACAATACTTTAGAATTGGAGGTCTTTATGAAAAAGAAAATTATTATAAGTGTTTTAGCTTTTTTGTCTTATTTCAACCTACAACTATCAAATATAAACAAATCAAATTTATCCTTAGATTCTTCATATTGTTCCTGACTTCTGATTGTCCATGCAACTCTTAAAGCACCAAGCTTTCCACATAACCGTCTTGAGATATTATTGGCATCAAAATGTTTATATGCAATAAAGTCAGGTCTTGTTGCAACATTTGTCAGCAAGTATGTAAGGAAAACATAAAGAAGTTTTCCTTTATACTTTTTGTCCTTTCCAAAGTTCATAGAAAGCTGACCTCGAACAACATCCGGACGATTTTTTCTATACCACATAAGTGCTAATGGATGGAATGACTCTATGCAGTATGGACCATTGTAATTTTTTAAAAGTTCATTAGCAAGTTTACACACTTCATTACTTGGAACGTCCAGCTTATATTCTATAATAATAGGAACATTTCCACCTATAACCTCTAATGCTTCTGCAAAGGTTGGAATGGTTTCGTGAGAATTTAAAAGCTTAAAACTCTTAAGCTCAGCCAAAGTGTAATCCCAAACATTTCCATCAAAGCCGCACATTCTTTTTAAGGTTGCATCATGGAATACCACAGGAACTTTGTCTTTGCTAAGTTGTACATCTAATTCTATTCCGTACCCATTTTCTACGGCATTTCTAAAAGCTGTAAGAGAATTCTCAGGAGCTTCAGAAGTATTATCAAAGAGTCCGCGATGAGCATATAAATGCTTCATCAGATGAGCTCTGGAAGGTTTATTTACAGTTCTTGGAAATATTAGAAAAATATACAACATGAAAAGGATAATTATTGTTAAAAAAATATATATCATACAAACCTCTCTGAAATTAATCGTATATATAAAAGTTAAAAAGTAATACCAATTATATCATATATAGAATAAAAATGTTTAAAATTTGAGTAAAAAACATTGTAAAATATGTGAAATTGGATTAGAATTATAGTATATGTTTTGTGTGAAAAATTAAGAATGAGAGAGATGAGATTATGGGTGAAATAAGGAATAGAGTAATCCGTATTGTATTGCTGACTCTTTTGGGCATTGCAGCTGGGTTTGCAGTATGGGGTTGCGTTGACCGTATATCAAATGAATTAAGTGAACAAATGCAGTCAACATTGGAGGATGTTGCTGTACAGAATAAGCTTGTAATTCAGGGAGAAATTAATGAAAAGCAGAAATTTCTTGAAGGAATTGCAGGTGATTTACAGAGTACTTATAATGATAATCAGCTTATTATAGAGCATTTGCAATCGTTTACGGAAGTATTTGGTTTTAAGCGAATGGGTTATATTGATTTAAATGGTGATGCTGTTACAACAGATGGTTATACAGCAGATCTTAGTGATGAAAACCATTTTAAGGCAGGATTGCAGGGAAGAAATTACATAACAGGTGTGTTGAAGGAGAAATTGGGAGAAGCGGAGGCTATAAATGTTATGACTGTTCCTGTGTATTCCACAGAGAATACAGTTGAAGGAGTTTTGTTTGCAACATATCAGACTGAACGATTGAGAAATTTATTAGATGTAGAATCGTTTGATGGCAAGGGAACCACACTGGTAGTAACTTCTAATGGTGAATTGATAGCAGAAACAGGTGTAAATTCATTTGATGAGCAAATGGATTTGTTTGATTATATTTTGACTATGAATGGAGATAATAATGAATTAGTATCAGAATTAAAGGTTGATTTAAAGCAGGGTAGAAGCCTAAATGTTATGGTTGAGGGTGATACAGACAGATTTATGTATTTTGAACCTTTGAATTTTGAAGTGGATAATCAAAAGTGTTATATAGTTACAATTTTGCCTGAAAGTGTGTTAACAGAAAGAATAAAAAATGTGGGATATCATCTTGAAAGATTTATGGTGATAATGTTTGCAATACTGGTTGTTGCTTTTGTTTTAACGGTATATTCATATGTTAAACAGAGCAGAAAGGTAGTAGAACTGGCATATTCAGATAAGATAACAGGCGGTAAAAATTACGCATATTTTATTCAAAAACTTAAGCAACATAAAGAAAAAAGTGGCTATATAGTGGCTATGGATATAGATGAATTTAGAATTATAAATAATATCTGTGGAGTTAAGACCGGTGATAAGCTTCTTAAAAGAATATGGAAGATTCTGAAAAGAAATATCAAAATAACAGAATGTCATGCAAGGGTCAACGCAGACAGATTTATTATATTCTTTGAAAATGATAATAAAGAAAATGTTGCTGCAAGATTTGCGAAGATTACAGAGGAGATACTCAAGGAAGAGGGATTACTGAATATTCCTAAGGTTATGCCATATTTTGGTGTATATCCTATTATTAATTTTGAAAATATTGAGAGTGCATACGGCTATGCTAATCAGGCTAAACATACAGTCAAAGGCCAGCATAAAGCTAATTTTTGTTTCTATGAAGATGGTGATTATCAGGATAGAATTGAATTGAAACGCCTTGAAGATGGATTTGAGGATGCCATAGAGGACAGACGGTTTGAAGTATGGTATCAGCCAAAGTTTGATACAAAGAATTCTCGGGTGGTTAGTGCTGAAGCATTAGTTCGCTGGAGGGCAGTTGATGGAAGTTTAATTTCACCGGGCAAATTTATACCATTATTCGAGAAGAATGGTATGATTTCTACATTGGATGAGTATGTGTTTGATGAAGTTTGCAGAAGACAGAAGAAGTGGAGTGATGAAGGAAGAAGAATGCTTCCGGTTTCTGTAAATATATCAAGAGCCAGTCTGTACTATGAAAATGTTGCGAAGAAGTACAGAAAGATTGTGGATTCATATGGGCTTGATGTGAAACTTGTTCAATTAGAAATTACAGAAAGTGCAACTATTGAAAATGAAGATATACACAATTTAGTTGATGAATTTCATAAGGAGGGCTTTACATTATTACTTGATGATTTTGGAAATGGTTATTCGTCATTGTCGAGTCTTAATGAATTACAGTTTGATGTGTTGAAGCTCGATAAGAGTCTGGTTGATCATATTGGTGACAGAAAGGGTGAAACCTTGCTTGTTCATATTGTCAGGTTGGCACAGCAATTGGGGCTTCATATTACGGCTGAAGGTGTTGAGACTAAGGAACAGGTAGATTTTTTGAAGACTCTTGAGTGTGATGACATTCAGGGATATTATTTCTCAAAACCATTACCAAATAAGGATTATGAAGTGATGTTGGTGTAATGATTTGGTACGAAATATGGAGGTATAGATGAAAAATTATTTAAACAGTGTAAATGCAGGCTATTTTTACCTTATAGTGGCATTGGTATTGGCATTTGTTGTGGCAATGTGTGTAATATTTCTGGTAAAGAGCTACAAAGCGGGGATAAAGCTTGGAATGGACAAAAAGGTCCTTAAAAAGACAATAATGTCCAGTGCCACATTTACACTATTGCCATCGATTAGTATATTGTTGGGAGTTATTGCTTTGAGCGGAACCTTGGGAGTACCTTTTTCATGGCTTAGATTATCGGTAGTAGGTTCTTTACAATATGAGCTTAATGTGGCAGAAATAGCTGCCCAAAGCTTAGGACTTGAGGGATTGAAAGTGTCTGAGCTCAGTACAGAAGCATTTGTGACGATTGCATTGGTTATGACTATTGGTATTTTGGGAGGCGTATGCTGTTGTATATTCTTTCTTAAAAAATATATGACAAAGCTTAACAGTAAGCCGAAGAAAGAAAAAGATAAAAAAGACGCTGAAGATGAGTCGGCAAAAAATGCAAAAAAAACTGGTTTTGGTGCATATGCAACTACAGCTATGTTTGTCGGTTTATGTGCGGCGTATATTGGTTCATATATAGGTAAAGCTGTTCCGAGGGAAGGGTCAGATATAATGCCATTAATAGTGGCTATTATTGCAGCTATATGTATGGGAGTGTTCGAGTATTTTATTCAAAAGAAGAATATGAAGACTCTTGAAAATTTCAGTCTTGCGGCAAGTATGCTGATAGCTATGGCAGCAGCTGTGATTATTCAGTTGGTTATGTAAGGAGGTGGAGCTGTTATGAAGAATAATATTAATGAGAAAGACAAGTTTTTTGAAGAATTTAGTAATAGTCTCCATAGATTGGGAAGAATTATGTTGATTCTTGCAATTATATTGTTGACGGCAGTGCCATTTGTATTTGGCGCAGTTAATGGGGTTTCTGTTGATTTGAAAGGATTTTTGAGTGGTTTTGCAAAGGTTGGAATTATATATATTCCAGTGGCGATAGTAGAATTTCTTGTATATGCACCAATGCTTGGTATTGGTGGAAGTTATCTTTCGTTTTTGACAGGTAATGTAACCAATATGAAGATTCCTTGTGTTATGAATTCTAAAGACATTGCAGGAACAGAAAGTGGTACGGTTGAGCATGAGATTATTTCAACCATAAGTGTTGCAACTAGTGCTATTGTAACTACACTTGTAGTTGTAGTGGGTGTTATTTTATTAGTTCCACTTCAACCGGTGTTGAACAGTGAAGTTTTAGCTCCTGCATTTGCAAATGTAGTACCGGCTTTATTTGGAGCACTGGGATTAAAATATTTTGCAAAGAGTCTTAAAATAACAGTAATTCCGTTGGTTTTGATGACTTTGTTGTGTGTGTTTGTACCATCAATGATAAGTCAAACAAGTATACTGCTGTTGCCCAGTGGAGGATTAGCGTTGGTTATAGCTTTGGTGTTGTATAAGAAGAATAAGTTATAAAAGGAAACAAAGGATGAAGATATTTTTAGTTATTTTTGTGGTAGTTATTATACTTGCTACAATATTAGTTTTAAGAGCCTTAATGCTGAAACCAACAAGTGCAGCCAATGCCAGCATCAAGCCTGACACATCTGACAGAGCCATGAAGTATGGGAAAAATCTTTCGAGGATGGTACAAAAGGAAACTGTGTCATCCAGATTTGATGATGATAGGACTAAGTTTTATGAATTTCATAAGCTGTTGGAGGAGTTGTATCCAAATGTTCATAGAGTTTGTGAGAAAAATGTTTTTGATGGCAGCTTGTTGTTTAAATGGACTGGAAGTGGTGAGGCAAAACCAATTATGTTTATGAGTCATCATGATGTTGTTGAGGCAAATGGCCAATGGGAACATGAGCCGTTTAGTGGAGATATAGATAAAGATGGAATTGTGTGGGGCAGAGGAACAGTAGATACAAAGGCTAGTTTGAGTTGTATGCTTCAAGCCGTTGAAGAACTTATAGAAAGTGGCTTTAAACCAAAGTGTGATGTTTATATAGGAAGCAGTTGTACGGAGGAATGGAGTGGTCCGGGGGCTCCTGCAACAGCTAAGTTTCTTGAAAGTAATGGTGTAAAACTGGAATTGTTATTAGATGAAGGTGGAATGATAATCGAGGAGCCAATAAAGGGCGTAAAGGGAATTTATGCCATGGTCGGTGTTGTGGAGAAGGGGTATGGCGATCTAAAATTCATCGCAAGAGGAAGTGGCGGACATGCAAGTGCACCTAAGAAAAACACACCGCTTGTAAGACTTGGTAAATTTATGGCAGATGTTGATGGTAAAAGTCCATTTAGGGCACGGATGACACCCACAATATGTGAGATGTTTAAACGTTTTGCTCCAAATATGAACTTTGGAATAAAAATAATATTTGCAAATATGTGGTTATTTAAACCTTTACTTGAAAGAATTTTACCTGACATAAATTCTCTTTCCGGAGCAATGGTTAGAACTTCAATAGCGTTTACTAAAGCATCAGGCTCAGAAGGTCTTAATGTTTTGCCGCAGGAAGCTTTTGTTACTGCAAATATGAGATTTATACATCATCAGTCCAATAAAGAAAGTATAGAAGTTATTAGTAAATTAGCCCGAAAATATGATATAGAAACAGAAATAATATATCAGGCTGAGCCATGTCCTATAGTTGATTATACAAGTGATGCTTTTGCGGTTATTGAAAAGGTGACAAATGAAGTGTATCCGGGAGTGGGCGTTAGTCCTTACATAATGACAGGTGGAACTGATTCGAAATGTTATAAAGATGTATGTGATAATTGTATTAGATTCGCACCATTGTACATAACAGGACAACAACATAACAGCATTCATGGTTTGAATGAAAATATTAATCAGGGAATGTTACCAATGGCGGTAGATTTTTATAAGAAAGTTGTTGAAAGCTATAGCGAATAATAAAAGAGGCTATACTACGAAATGAAGTAGTATAGCCTTTATGTCAGTTAATTTAATACTAAATGGCAGGAAAACTTTTTGTTTCCATTGTCACAAATTCCTTTTGCAAGGATTTCTTTTTCTTTTCGCTCAGTATGTATATTTAATTCTGTGCCGGATACAACCTCTTGAATATAATCAACCTGAAATGTTTTAATGCTTTCATTTTCGGAAAGGTTAATGGCATTAAATACATAGTTGGCATATTTGGTATTATTTACATGACCATTTATGTCACAATCGCAAAAAGTAGTTTTGACAGTATAAGGTTCTGAATTCAATTCAAAATCTTGAATCTTTTTTATCTTTCCCTCAAATGATTTTTCAGTTATGAACCCTTCTTTTATTGGGAAAATATCAGCAACAGTCACTAATTTACGAGTAATGCTGTTTATTACAACCCATTCGGAACTGCCTTTAACAAGGATTTCGCCATTCATATCTGTTATAAGATATTCTCTTGTACAAACAATTCTATCGGGTTGCAGAGGCCATGTTTTTACATGTACTGTTTGGTATGTTGAGGGCTGTTTATATATCTCAAATTTAACTTTGGAAAGAACCCAGAGGGTTTCGTTAGCGCTCATTGCATTGAAGCCTATACCTAAATCTGTTGCATGACTTGCAGCTATATCTTGAAATATATCAAGAACTGAAGATGCAAGAAGCCTTCCATAACGGTCAAAATCTGAAATTCTCAAATAATAGTCTTTTTCAAGTAATACATCCATGTTTATTCATCTCCTAATTAATGTATAAGTGATTATTAATACTGATAATGCTGATTATAACTCTAAAAAAATTAAGTTGCAAGAAAATATGAAAGACTAATAAATGTTGGTAGTCTTTTGTGGCTAAAACGGGCTGAAATCTTGACTTTTTCTGCATTTTATGGCATAATTTGAGAGGTTTTTATTGCTTTAAAGTGCAACACTTTAAAGCAAATTCTGAAATAGAATCATAATATAACAAAGGAGAAGATTTAAAATGGCTATTAAGATTATTATGTTAGTCGTATTTTTTAGCGTTATGATTGGTGTTGGCTTATATTGTAGAAAGCACGCAACTGACGTTAATGGGTTTGTTTTGGGAGGTAGAAATGTAGGACCATGGCTTACAGCATTTGCGTATGGTACTTCATATTTTTCGGCGGTTATATTTGTAGGTTATGCAGGACAGTTTGGGTGGAAGTTCGGCGTAGCTTCAACTTGGGTTGGTATAGGTAATGCTATTATTGGTTCGTTACTTGCATGGTTAATTCTTGGTAAAAGAACAAGAACTATGACACAGCATTTACAGAGCAAGACAATGCCTGAGTTTTTTGGACAGAGATTTGATTCAAATATGCTTAAAGTAGTGGCATCAATTATTGTATTCATATTCTTGATTCCATACACAGCATCTTTATATAATGGTCTTTCAAGACTTTTTGAAATGGCGTTTAATATTGATTATTCAGTATTTATCGTAATTATGGCGGTACTTACGGGTGTGTATGTTATTGCAGGTGGTTATATGGCTACTGCCATTAATGACTTTATTCAGGGTATCATTATGATTGTTGGTATTGTGGCAGTTATTGTGGCAGTACTTAATTCACATGGTGGTTTAGGCGAAGCAATGGATAAGCTTGCATTGGTTGAGGATACAGCTGCAAATGCTCAAGCAGGAGATTTTGCATCGCTTTTTGGTCCCGACCCGCTTGGATTATTAGGTGTAGTTATTCTTACATCTCTTGGTACATGGGGATTGCCACAGATGGTTCAGAAATTCTATGCTATTAAGGATGAGAAATCTATTACAAAAGGAACGGTTATTTCTACAATATTTGCATTAATTGTTGCAGGTGGTTGTTATTTCCTTGGTGGTTTCGGCAGATTATATGATGTGGATGTGGCTAAGGTAGGATATGATGCAGTTGTTCCTACAATGCTTGAAAGCCTTCCGGAACTGCTTATTGCAATAGTTCTTGTACTTGTGCTTTCAGCTTCAATGTCAACATTATCATCATTGGTACTTGCATCAAGCTCAACACTTACACTTGATCTTATTAAGGACAATATTGTTAAGAAGATGGATGAGAAGAAGCAGGTATTTATAATGAGAGTTTTCATTGTAATATTTATTGTAATATCAGCAGTTATTGCTGTATTCCAGTATAATACTAAGGTTGCATTTATTGCGCAGCTTATGGGTATTTCATGGGGTGCTTTGGCAGGCGCATTCCTTGCACCATTTATCTACAGCTTATACTGGAAAGGTGTAACAAAATTGTCAGTAATAGTGAATTTTATTGTAGGATGTGTTATAATGGTCGTTAATATGATAGACACTTTGATGACAAATGTTAATATTTTCCCTACAATGTTACAGTCTCCAATTAACTGTGGTGCGTTTACAATGATTTTGGGACTTGTACTTGTTCCTGTTATCAGCCTTGTAACACCAAAGCTTAGTAAGGAAAAGACGGACGAAGTATTTAAGTGTTACGAAAAATAATATAATGGACGGTGGGTGATTTTGTTCGCTTATCGGAACGGAGGAAGAAATGCCTATTACTGAGTTTTTAGAGCGTAATGCCAGAGAATACGGGGATGATGTATGTCTCGTGGAAATCAATCCTGATATTCAGGAAAAGAGAAGAATAACATGGCGTGATTATGAACTTATCGAGTCTAATCCATACTGCGATTACCGTAGAGAGATAACATGGCATGTTTTTGATGAGAAGGCAAACAGATTTGCGAATTTACTTATTTCAAGAGGTATTAAGAAGGGTGATAAGGTTGGTATTCTTCTTATGAACTGTCTTGAATGGTTACCAATATATTTTGGTATTTTGAAGACTGGTGCTTTAGCAGTGCCACTTAATTTTAGATATGATTCAGAGGAAATCAGATATTGTCTTAATCTTGCTGATGTGGATGTTCTTGTATTTGGTCCTGAATTTATCGGAAGAATTGAAAAAATCGCAGATGACATTGAGAAGAACAGACTTGTGTTTTTTGTTGGTGGTAATTGTCCTTCATTTGCAGAGGACTATGACAGACTCACAGCAAATTGTTCGAGCAAGAAACCTGACATAACTATTGAAGATGAGGATGATGCAGCTATTTATTTCTCGTCTGGTACAACAGGTTTCCCTAAAGCTATTTTACATAATCATGAATCATTGATGCATTCGGCAGCAGTTGAGCAGAAGCATCATGGTCAGACAAAGGACGATGTATTTTTATGCATTCCTCCTTTATATCATACAGGTGCTAAGATGCACTGGTTTGGTAGTTTGATTTCAGGTGGTAAGGCAGTACTTTTAAAGGGTGTTACACCTAAGTCGGTATTTGATACAGTTTCTAATGAAAAATGTTCAATAGTATGGCTTTTAGTACCTTGGGCTCAGGATATTTTGCTTGCCATCGAAAAGGGCGATATAAATATCAATGATTATGAGACATCTCAATGGAGACTTATGCATATTGGTGCACAGCCTGTACCACAGAGTCTTATAAAGAAGTGGAAGGAAATTTTCCCTAACCATGAATATGATACAAACTATGGTCTTAGTGAGTCTATCGGACCAGGTTGTGTACATCTTGGTGTGGAAAATATACATAAAGTTGGCGCAATCGGTGTTCCGGGCTACGGCTGGGAGGTTAAGATTGTTGATGAAAATAACAACAAGGTAGCACAGGGCGATGTAGGTGAGCTTGCAGTTAAAGGCCCGGGTGTAATGACATGTTATTACAAGGACGAAAAAGCAACAAACGAAGTATTGAAAGATGGCTGGTTACATACAGGTGATATGGCTATGCAGGATGAAGATGGATTTATCTTCCTTGTTGACAGAAAGAAGGATGTCATCATCAGTGGTGGTGAAAATCTCTACCCTGTACAGATTGAAAATTACTTAAGCAAGTTTGAGAAGATTAAGGATGTTGCCGTAATCGGTATCAAGGATGTGCGACTTGGTGAAATAGCCACAGCCATCATCGAGCTTAAACCGGGTATGACATCTACAGAAGAAGAAATCAATGAATTCTGTAAGGAGCTTCCAAGATATAAGCGACCAAGAAAGATAATCTTCGCAGATATCCCACGAAATCCTACAGGAAAAATCGAGAAACCAAAGCTTCGTAAGATGTACAACAGCGAGAATCTCGTTGCAGAACAAAATAACGCGTAAATATTGAGTAGGGCAAAAATGGACATGTTTCACTCACAAAAAATAAGTTTACTTATTTTTTGTGAGTGGAATATGTCCATTTTTATGCGACGAAAGTCGCGTAGCGAAAGGCTGTAAAGCCTTGAGCTAACGCCCTACGGAGTAGTGTTAAGTGAGAGTGCTTGCATATTTTCTCTATAGTAGAGATTTATGCGCTTTAGGGAAAATATAATGAAAAAAAATAACAAAAAATAGGGTTATTTTCCCTAGTATCATTTAAAATTGCCCAAAGATACTCAAATTATGATTTTCTTGTATCTTTTTGGGTATTTAACTTAATGGAGGGAAAAAATAGGATGTTTTCAGCCAAAATCACAATGAAATTTTCTCTATAAGCCAATTGAATTCATATGGGGAAAATGGCATTAATGAAGCGAAGGGGTGTAGAAAATATTTTCAAGGAGACGCCCCAAAAATTTGTGCGTTGATAATTTAATAAGGCTTTACACCTGCATTAAAAAGCCCTATAATTAAAATATATGTATATTGAAAGGGGCGAGGAAGGATGAGCGACATCATGACAGATAAGGAACTTATTGCAGTAACAATTGACAGATATACAGATTTGCAAAGAATAAAAAAGCAAATGGAGATTGTATAAACACAGAACTTGAATATCAATTAAAAGTAACAATAGCAAAATTATCATCTTTGGGAGTGTCTGTTGAAGATATCACATTATAATATTTAAATTAAGTAACTGGTAAACAAGGTGTAAGGTCTTATTAAATTATTAGACTTTACACCTTTTATATATAATTCCATTAATTATATCTTTGTGTTATAATACTTCTGTTGTGAGGTGAAGTTATGAAAAAGAATTCATATTTATACAAAGTATTAAGACCAATATTTACATTTATATTTAAAATATATTATAATCCGACAATTATAAACAGGGAGTATGTTCCAAAAGATGGGGCGGCAGTAATTGCCGGCAATCATAAGCATGCATTGGATCCGATTTTGGTGGATGTTTGCACAAAAAGGGTTGTACATACATTAGCGAAAAAGGAATTGCATGATGGAGCTTTTGGTTGGTTTTTTAGAGCGATTGGGACTATACCTGTGGACTTGCATGCAAAACGTAATAAGGAAGCACTTGAATCGGCCATACAATGCTTAAATGATGGTGCATTGATAAATGTGTCACCGGAGGCGAAGAGAAATTACACAAACGAAATATTATTGCCTTTCAAGTTTGGAGCAGTTGTTATGGCTCAGAGAACTGATAGCAAAATTACTCCTTATTCAATAACAGGAGATTATAAGTTTAGAAGTAAGAATTTAAAGATTACATTTGGTGAGCCGTTGGATGTATCTAAGTTGACGGCAGAAGAAGCAAATGAACTGTTGTTTGAAAAGGTAAAGAAATTAATACTGGAAGCTAAAAAATAGGGGGTACCATGGAAAAAGTACATTTGAATTATCCTGACATTTCTGTTTATGAAATGCTTAGGGAATCAATGAAAAAACATACAGATTATATTAGTTATAATTATTTTGGGACAAAAAGAACATATAAACAATTTGTTAGGGAAGTAGATGAATGTGCGAAGGCATTTTTGACATTAGGTGTAAAGCATAAGGACAGAGTCAGTATTTGCATGCCAAATACGCCTGAGGCAATAATCGCATTTTATGCTCTTAATAAAATTGGAGCAGTTGCTAATATGATACATCCGCTATCGGCTGAGCAGGAGATAAAATATTATTTAAATGTTTCAAAAAGTCATTATGTTGTAGCTATTGACATTGCGTTCAACAAGATAAATCATATTGCTAAAGAAACTTCACTAAAGAAATGCATAATAGTTTCGGCAAAAAATTCAATGCCATTATATATGCAAATAGGTTATCAGCTGACAAAGGGAAGAAAAGTCAAATTAGAAGAAAGTGACCTTAAATTATATTGGAAGGACTTTATAAAATTAAGTAAGAATTACAATGAAAATGTAGAGAGTGGTTTTAAAGGAAATGAAGTTGCGGCGATTCTTTATAGTGGCGGAACAACAGGCTATCCAAAGGGAATAGAGTTGACAAACTTGAATTTTAATGCATTGGCAATGCAGAGCTTTGAGGCTTGTGGATGCTTGGAAGCAAAGGATAAAGTATTAGCGATAATGCCTGTATTTCATGGATTTGGTCTGGGAATTTGTATACATACGGTACAGTATTTTGGCGGAACAAGCGTGATGCTGCCACAGTTCAGTGCTAAGACTTTTGATAAATTGTTGAAGAAATACAAGCCTAATATTATTGCAGGGGTTCCGACCTTGTATGAGGCATTACTGCGAAATAAGAATTTGGACGGATATGATTTATCATTTTTGAAATGTGTCATTTCCGGGGGCGATTCGCTTTCTGTCAGCTTGAAGAAGAAGGTGGATAGTTTCTTGAAGGAGCATGGAGCGAACATACAGATAAGAGAAGGCTATGGGCTTACAGAGTGTGTAACAGGAAGCTGCCTGACTCCAATGAATTATTATAAGGAAGGCAGTATAGGAGTTCCTTATCCTGATACATATTATAAAATTGTAAAGCCTGATACCGAAGAAGAATTGCCATGTGGACAAGATGGTGAAATATTAATAAGTGGTCCGTCTGTTATGAAGGGATATTTAGAGGCAGAGGAGGAAACCAAAAAAACTCTTCGTAAGCACAAAGATGGACGAGTGTGGATGTATACAGGTGATATGGGCTGTATGGATGAAGAAGGATTCATTTATTTTAAGCAGAGGATTAAAAGAATGATTATCAGTGCCGGTTATTGCCTTTATCCTCAGTATATTGAAAATATTATTGATTCTCATCCAAAGGTGTTGATGTCATGCGCCATAGGTATAGACCATCCGTACAAAATACAGGTTGTAAAGGCGTTTGTGGTATTAAGAGAAGGTATTCAACCAGATGATGAAATATTAAAGGAAATCAAGGAATATTGTGAGAAAAATCTGGCACAGTATTCTTGGCCTTATGAATACGAATTTAGAAAAGAACTACCGAAAACTTTAGTAGGAAAAGTAGCATATTCGAAACTTGAGGAGGAAGAAAAAAGTAAAAATGAAAAGTGATAATTTAACAGTTCTTCTCATTCATCCTGAAATATCCAGAACAAAGTATAACTTTGTGGGAGTAATTGAAAATGAATGTTTGGAGCTGGAGTATATATCAACTGTATTAAAAGAAAAGGGACATACAGTATATTTATATGATGGACAGGTAGAAAAGGGAACAGTTTCCGGGTGTATTGTAAAGTATAAACCTGATATTGTATATGTGTGTGGAAGAACCAGACAGGAAAATTTTATGCTGGAATATTGCAGTGAAGCCAAAAAACAGAATAAGGATACTATAACAATAATAGGCGGATTGCATGCACAACTGTGTTATGAAAGAATGTATAAGGCAGATGTGGATTATATTTTAACGACCTTTGATGTCTACAAATTATTAGATATTATTGAATATAATTTTGGAAATCAAGATATTGATTTAAAGGAAGTTGAAGGCATTTGCTACAAGGAAAATAATCAATGGATTGCTAATAAAGCAATAGCATTTGACATAAACAGATTGCCTTTGCCGGACAGGTCGTACTTCTACGAGCATCCGAAGAATTATAGATATTTAGAGCTTGAACATTCAGCCTGGGTCAGAACAGCTTATTCATGTCCGTATCGTTGTAGCTTTTGTCATAGGAATAGAATGAATCAGGGCGAATATGTATGCAGAGACATAAAAGATGTGGTTGAAGAAATAGAAAATATACAGTCTGAGAATATTTATATAGTTGATGATGATTTTCTGTTTAACAATGACAGACTTAATGAGTTTATCAGATTGATAAGAGAAAAAAATATCAATAAAAAATACATTTGCTATGGCAGGTCTGATTTCATTGCAGCAAATGAAAAACTGATGAAAGAGTTGCAAAGCATTGGATTGTATTATGTATTAGTGGGATTGGAAGCCATAAATGATAATCATTTAAAGGATTATAATAAAAAATCTAATATTGATAATAATATAAAAAGTATTGAAATATGTAACAAGCTGGGCATCAATATTATGGGAATGTTTATTATTGATTTGGATTATACATCTAAAGATTTTAAGGATTTGTATAAATGGATTAAGAATCATAAATTAAAGCATGTAGCAGTTTCTATATTTACACCTGAGATGGGAATGGAAACTTTTGATACATACAAAGACAGGCTTATTACGGATAATCCTTCACATTGGGATTATTTACATTTAGTGGCGAAGCCTGGTAAAATGAGTGTAAAAAGATATTATTTCAATTACTATAAGCTGTTAATTAAATTGTTCTTGAAAGCTCAGAGGGAAGGCGTGTATGATTTCATTGATTATGGTTATTACATTAAATCTTTCATAAGTAATATTTTTAAGGGCAAAAGGAGTAATGATGAACAATAAAAAAGAAGATACAAATGAAGTGAAAAAAATAATTCCAAGTAAATTAGAAACAGGCTTTCAACAATTATTGTACAAGACTATTGGAAAATATATACCTGAAAATATGACACCTAATCAGATAACATTAATAGGTGCCATAGGTGGCTTCATTGGAATTATATGTGCATTTCTGTCAAAGATAAATTCATTATTTTTGCTCGGAACCATTCTTGGAATGTTGTGTCATTTAATATGTGATGATTTGGATGGTTATGTTGCCAGAATCAGAAATATGACATCTAAGGCAGGTGGGTATTTTGATTTGCTGACAGACATATTGCATATCACATATTTGATAATAGCTTTGGCATTTGCAGGCTATGTCAGCTTTGAAATTTCAATATTTTTAGTTCCGGTATATGCATTAATAATATTTACATCCATGAATTATATTTTATATTTAAAAGAATTTCTATTTCCGAGATTGGGCCCCATTGAAACCCATTTGTTTTTTATGGTACTTTGTATAGGAAGTATGGTTTGCGGAAATTCAGCTCTGTGTGTGGTAGCAGGATTTGGATTGAAATTTGCGGATATAGTATTATTGGTTGGCGGAATACCAATGTATTATGAAATGATAAGATTGCAGATACAGTTGTTTAGAAGGTTAAAAGAGCAGGATAAAAAGGAAAAAGAAAATGAATAATGAGTACATATATATTGTTTTGGTAAAAGCATTAACGGGACTGGGACAGTTTAGCAGAATTATAAGTAAATATGAGTATTCACATATAGCAGTTTGTCTTGATGAAAATTTAAATGACTTCGTTACTTTTTCAAGAAGAAAGCATTATTCGCCTTTTAATGCAGGGTTCATGCATGAAAAGAGGGAGCATTATGCATTTGGTGAAAATGAGAAGGTAAAGGTGAAGGTGTTCAAAGTGCCTGTTAGCACAGAGAACAAAATAAAAATCATAAAGTACATAGAAAAAATTGAAAATGATAAAGAATATGTTTTCAATTTATATTCAATGCTTACAATGCCTTTTATCCATGGCTTTGAAATATACAAAGCCCATAACTGTATGTCTTTTGTTGGAAAGATAATAGAACTAAGCAAGTCGGTGGAAATGGACAAACCATATTACAAATATAATATTCCTGAAATGGATGAATTGCTTGAAGACTACAAGTATAAGGAAGGCTATTTGAAAAAGAAGCAGGAAGATTATGAGTATATGCAAAAAGATGATATGGTTAGTAATGTGAAAATGTTTGTGGGATTGAATGGTGAATTAATAAAGAGAATGCTGTAATGGCATTCTTTTTTGTTGTATTTTCAAAAATACAATACTGACAAAACAACTGTCTTGTCAGATGTAAAGTTTTGTGTTACAATGGCAGAAATTTACATTATGTGAATTTGTATTTTTCGATGACAGAATGCGGAGGTGCATTCGGAATGGAGTGAAAATGGGTACATTAACAGAAGACATAAAAAGACTTAAAGAAGAGCGAAATGCGGTTATTCTTGCTCATTATTATGTAAATGATGATGTTCAGGAAATAGCAGATTACATAGGTGACTCTTATTATTTAAGCAAGGTTGCAAAGGATTTAAAAGAGGATGTAATAGTATTTGCAGGGGTTTCGTTTATGGGAGAGAGTGCAAAGCTTTTAAGTCCAAATAAAACAGTTCTTATGCCTGATATGAGTGCAGATTGTGCGATGGCACATATGG
>CAZESO010000002.1:0-34276 GCA_964515325.1 uncultured Roseburia sp.
CAATGGATTACAAGGAATTACTTACAAGAGCAAAAGGACAGGATTGTAGAGCATCAAATTTATTGGAAGTAACATTAGGAAAGACAAAAGAATATCGTGATTTTAAGGCGACAGGTACAGAAGGTATTTTGAAGAATGAAATTGCATCAATTATTATGCCTTTGTTAGCAGATCATGTATTGCGTGAAGCAAATCATTATATTCGTTTGCTGAAGGTGGCAGAATAAAATAGTGAATTGAACAACCTCGGCAAGGTGTATACTTTGCCGAGGTTCTATGTTATAATTCCTACATTAATGATTGTGTAGGAGGTAATTAAAATGTTGGGTGAAATTTACGGAATTATTATGTCAGGACTTATTTTCTTTGGAATTCCCATAGGTATTTTAGTGTGGTTCATAGTAAGCATGGTTAAATATATTAAAGCCAGAAAAGAGGATGAACCATATATGTCCAGTCGACAGTTTGCCCTTGTAAGTCTTATTCTGTCATCGTTTTTTATGATTATGCTGATAGCATTAGTGGTACTTTTTAGCATGTCGATTGCACATATGTAAATATAGAAATGAGGATTAATATGAAAGATAAGGTTTTTAATAAAATTATTATAGCTATTATGATTATAGGAATGATTAGTACTGCGGCACTTGTGGCATATACCGTATATTTGCATAAAAATGTTTCGATTATTACATTTATAGCAAATGAATAAGAGGTGCAACATGAAAAAATTACATAAACAAATATTAATGATAATAGGGCTTATTAGTGTATTTATATTGTTTGATTTACTGATATATAATGTTTTTACAAAAAGAGTTATTAGTGATTATAGTGATGGAATGAAGGCTAAGTCCATAGAATTAGATAAGTATTTACCCTTTGATGAGAATTCAGAGGCGGTACTGATTGAATCGGAGACAAAATTAATAGGAGATTTACCGGTAATAGATGGGGCTGCGGCATTGTACCCTCTATGTTCGTCATTTGTGCATGCATTGTATCCGGAAGCTTCTGTTGAATTTGATGGAGAGAATTTTACAAAGGATAGTAAATTACAATTCACCAATACCAGAGGGGCATACAAAAATGTTGTGGATGGTGTTGCAGATGTTATTATTTGCGCAAAACCATCTGAGGAACAGCTTGCATATGCAAAGGAAAAAGGTGTGGAATTAAAATTGGTTCCTATTGGAAAGGAAGCGTTTGTATTTCTTGTGAATGCTGAGAATCCGGTATCGGATTTGACAGAGGAGCAGATACGAGGAATATATAGTGGAGAGTATACAAATTGGAAACAGCTTGGTGGGGAAAATAAACTCATAAGCGCATTACAACGAAATGAGGGAAGTGGAAGTCAAACCGCTATGATAAATTTTATGGAAGGTACGGAAATAAAGAGAGATTATGATACATTTCTTGGAAGCGCCATAGGTTTTTCCTTTAGATTCTATGTAGAAGGAATTGTAGAGGATGGCGGAGTGAAAATGCTCTCTGTAAATGGAATTTATCCTAATAAGGAAAATATTAAAACTGAAAGTTATCCTATTGTGAATGAAATATATGCAGTATACAGAGAAGATAATGATAATGCAAATATACCTATATTGATTAATTGGATATTATCTGATGAAGGTCAGCAAATAATAGAAGATACAGGATATGTAGGTATAAAATAGTAACTATCTGTAAATTTAATTGTATTTATGAATAAAATATTGTATAATCTCGCTGTATGTTAAAATTAGGAAGGTTTTGGAAATGATATATAACAATATTTTAGAGGCAATCGGGCATACGCCACTTATTGAGCTTAGGAATATGTCGGATAAAGATAGTGCAAGAATATTAGTAAAATATGAAGGTTTAAATGTTGGTGGTTCTATTAAGACAAGAACTGCTTATAATATGATAACTGAGGCAGAAAAAGAGGGGAAGATTGGACCTGATACAATTATTGTTGAACCAACAAGTGGTAATCAGGGTGTTGGTCTTGCTTTGATTGGAGCGGTTCGAGGCTATAAGACAATTATTATTATGCCGGATTCTGTCAGTGAGGAAAGAAGATTACTTGTTCGTCATTATGGAGCAGAAGTAAAACTTGTTCATGATGATGGTGATATTGGTAAGTGTATTGATGAATGTCTTCAAACGGCACTTAATATGGCCAAGGAAAATCCTAATGTATTTGTGCCGCAGCAGTTTACAAACCCTGCTAATCCACAGATACATAGAAGTAATACGGCAATAGAAATATTAGAGGATGTAAATGGTCCTATAGATGGTTTTTGTTCAGGTATTGGTACGGGTGGTACTATTACAGGAATTGGTGAGATTCTCAAGGAAAAGAATCCTGATATGACAATCTGGGCAGTAGAGCCTGAAAATGCAGCCATTCTTTCAGGTGGTTCCATAGGAACACATTTGCAGATGGGAATTGGTGACGGTTTGATTCCTGATATTTTAAATCAGAATATATATGATGATGTTTGCATAATTCATGATGATGAAGCTATTCTTACAGCACAGAATCTTGCAAGACATGAAGGTATTATGTGTGGTATCTCAAGTGGAACTAATGTGGCAGCAGCCATGAAGCTTGCTAAAAAGCTTGGACCGGGGAAAACAGTAGTCACAGTTTTACCGGATACAGCGGAGAGATATTTTAGTACACCTCTTTTTAAAGAAGACTAAAGAATAAGTTAATATAAAAGTATGAAAGCTATGAAGTGCTATGGAACTTCATAGCTTTTTCTGTTATGTGCCTGTTGCTTTTTATAGACAATGAGTGTGAAAAGTGGTAAAATGGTTATATTGATTTGAGTGATTGTGAATTTTTATGAAAAAGGTGATAATATGAAATTATTGTTAGGAGCAATATTGATTGTTGCTTTATTAATTATTGGGATTTGTACTGTTAAAACCTACAAGGAAAAACATCAGATTGCAAAAACTGCAAGAAGAGTTTTACAGATAGGTTTTGCTATTGTATTCTTTAATATTGTATCATTATATACAACATCAGAAGCTGTGTGCTTATGGGCATATAGTATGTACTTTATGGCATCGGACTGGCTCTTGTACTATTTCTTTAAATTCTCATTAGAATATATAGGCAATCGATTTGAAGAGCATGTTAAGAAAAATTACATGATTGCGCTACTTGTGGCGGATTCATTATCGATTTTAATTAATAATTTTACTGAACATATGTATTCACTGAACAAAGTCGTTATGTTTGGCGGAGAAGTATTTTATGAATTGAAAGTAGGTCTGTTTTTCTATTTACATTATGCGATTGCACTTATGTTGGTGATATTTACTCTTATTAGCTTGTTTTATGGAGTGTTTACAGCGGCTAAGTTTTATCGTAACAAGTATCTGCTTATTGCAGTTATTTTAGTAGTTTTGGTAATAATGAATATTATTTCTGTTACATCTGCTATTGATGTTTCAATTATAGGTTATGTTGTTGAAGCGATTTGTATTTATTATTGTGCCTTCGTTTATACACCGCAGAAATTGTTACCGGAGACCTTGTTTAAGGTGGCGGAAGGAATGTCAGTTGGTATATTTTTAGTAGATGTTGATGGTAAAAAATTATACAATAACAAATTAGGAGCTGAATTGCTTGATAATACCAGTCCGTTGCTTGACAAAAATGAGGTTACATTGGAGCAATGGTGTATGGAATATTATAAAGACAGCACAATAGAGTTTCTAGAAGAAAGAAGCTTTTTTAAGGAAGATAAAGAATACATATTAAGAATACAGTTACAAAGAATGGTTGATGAAAATAATCATTTACAGGGTGCATATTTCATAATACAGGATAGAACAGAAGAAATTGAACAGTATAAAAAAGAACAGTATTTGGCTACACATGATACGCTTACCGGATTGTATAATAAAGAATATTTTATGAAAAAGGCAGAAAAATATATCAATAGACATCCGGAAGAAAAGCTGTATATAATTTGTACGGATATCAAAGATTTTAAGATGATTAATGACTTTTTAGGAACCAAAACAGGAGATGCCGTACTTACAGATTTTGCAAAAATGCTTGATAAGCATATGAATGATTTTATTGCATATGGAAGACTTGGAAATGATATATTTGGAGTTTTGATGTCAAAGGACAAATATAGAGAAGAATTTTTCATATGCGGAAGTAAAGAAAGCTTTTTTGACGGTATGGGAAATGATGTATCATTTCAAATTAGGAATTATGTTGGTGTTTATGAAATTGATGATAGGACTACTCCGATATCAGTAATGTGCGATCGTGCCAGAATGGCAATTGCAACAATTAAAGGAGATTATCATAAGCAGGTTGCATATTATAGCAGTACTATGCGAGATAATGTGTTGTATGAACAGGAGTTAATCAGCAGCTTGAATGAAGCTATAGAGCAGGAGCAGTTAAAAATGTACTTACAACCACAGATGTCCGCAGATGGTAAGCTTTTAGGCGCCGAGGCATTAGTGCGTTGGTTCCATCCGACTAAAGGACAGATAATGCCGGGGAAGTTCATACCAATATTTGAGAAAAATGGTTTGATATCTGATGTGGATTTATTTATGTGGGAGGTTGCATGTAAGCAGCTTAGAAAGTGGAAGGATGAAGGTCGAGAGGATTTATATATTTCTGTTAATATTTCACCTAGAGATTTTTACTTCCTTAACATATATCAAATATTTACAGAGCTTGTAGAGAAATATGATATTGATACTAAGAATTTGAAATTGGAGATAACAGAAACAGCTATTGTTATGGATTTTCAGAGGCAGTTGGAGCTTATCAACAGACTTCGTCAGGGGGGATTTATTGTTGAAATGGATGATTTTGGTAGCGGTTATTCATCACTTAATATGCTTAAGGATTTGCATGTTGATGTTTTGAAGATTGATATGGCATTCTTGAAGAAGGCAAAGGATGAAGAGAGAAGCAAGAAGATATTACAAATGATTATCTCACTTTCCAGTCATCTTGAAATGCCTGTTATTACAGAAGGTGTTGAGACAGCTGAACAAGTAAAGTTCTTGTCGGAGATGGGTTGTGGAATGTTCCAGGGATATTATTTTGCAAAACCGATGTCAGTTGATGAATTTGAAAAAGAGTATTTGTAAAATAGACTAATATATTGTATACTATTATAGTTGAGAAAATTTAAGTAAAATACAAATGTTACTAGAGTACAAAGGAGCACGTTAATGAAAACAATATACATTCTGTTAACAAGATCGTCTTCTGTTTTATCCAGATTGATTCATTTTGCTACAGGAGATGATTATACACATGTTTCAATTGCGTTTGATAGGCAGTTACATACATTATATAGTTCGGGAAGAAAGAATGGAAGAACAGTGATTCCGGCAGGACCATGTAAGGAATCTATTCGTGAGGGATTTATAACTACGCAGAAAAATGTCCCTTGCGCATTATATAAATTAGAAGTAAGTGAAAAAGTATATGAGATGGCAAAGAAAGAAGTCGAAGACATAATGAATAATGCTGATGAATATCATTATAACATTATAGGTTTGATTTTATGTCGATTGAATATTGCATATAACAGAAAGAGGAATTTCTTCTGTTCTCAGATGATAAGTGAAGTGTTGGAGAGAAGTAATGCTGTTAAGTTTAAGAAGAAAACATCATTGGTTCGACCAACTGATTATATGCAATTGCAGGGAGCGTTACTGTGTTTTGCAGGAGTGTTAGATGAATTGATACCTAATTTATCAAGTATGTGATGGAGGGTTTATGAAGAAGGTAAGTTTTTATATTTCTAACTGGATGTCGGGGGTGGATGTTTCTAAGTTAAAAAGAAATATAGGTGACAAAAAGGTATATGTATTAGATGACGACAAGGATTTTGTACATATAAAGGAATTTTTGGAAAAAAATGATGTTGAATTATGTGGTTTTATAAATCTTGATGAAGTTGAGAAACAGGATGAAAAGCCATATCTAATTGTAAGAAGTGCATATAATAATGAAATGATGGCAAAGCTTAGAAGCCTTGGATATTATGGTGAAAAACAGATGCATATTATGTGGCGAGATACTACAATTACTGATATTGCAGGATATTATAGCGATGAATGTGGCAATGAGATTATCTGTGAAGACAGATTTGAAGGAATAAAAGTTCAATTGCAGGGCTATAATAATAAATTATACATAGGCAGGGACTTCTATGCTGACGGTGTGGATATTCGATTAAAGGGTGGAGCAACTCTTGAATTTGGACCAGGTATGGGAATGATTAATGGTAGAATGTATCTTAAAAATTCTGTTTCAAAATTTGCCGGAAATGGTTGGCTTGGAAGTGATTTCTTCATCAGCAATTTTGATGGTACATTGACAGTGGGAGAGGATATTACCTGTCTTAATGGATTTTATATGTGCTGTGTGGAAAACACAGAGCTTTCTATTGGTGAGGGATGTATGTTTGCAAAGAATGTTAAGATTCTTTCAGGTGGAGCCCATAGCTTATTTGATTTAACAGAAAAGGTAAATTTACATATTGCTGATGATGTTCATGTAAGAATCGGAGACCATGTGTGGGTAGGAATGGATTCATCGGTTATTTACAACAGTGATATTGGCGAACATTCAATGGTTGGAGCAATGTCTCTTGTAAAGGGTACTTACCCTGATCATGTGGTAATTGCCGGCAATAAAGCTAAAGTCATTAGAGAAAATATTGATTGGGATTATAGAGATTATATGACATATCCGGAATATGAAGAGATGATGAGAGAACGAGAAAAGGCAAAAAATAAGAGGAAATAAAATCTTGACAAATCAAACCAAAAGCGTATACTTGGTAAGAAATAAAGCTTTCTTACCAAGTATTTTTATTATAGTAAGAAAAATGATTGAAAGGTTAGATTCGTATGAAAAAGGTCGCTTTAATAAACGATTTATCAGGCTTTGGAAGATGTTCATTGACAGCAGCTATTCCGGTTATATCAGCCCTTGGCATATCTTGTAATCCTGTTACGACAGCAGTGCTTACAGGTCAGAGTGGATATGAGCATTTTTATTGTAAAGATATGACTGATATGATGCCTGAGTATATAGATGCGTGGAAAAAGAATAAGGTTTCATTTGATGGAATATATAGTGGATATTTGACAGGGCCAAAGCAGATAGATTATTTAAATGATTTCTTGGATGAGTTTTTATTGGAAGATACATTTTTATTGGTTGACCCTGTAATGGGGGATAATGGCGAAGGTTATAAGATGTTTTCTGATGAATTATTAGAAAAGATGCGTTCGCTAGTGAAGCGTGCGAAGCTTGTAACTCCCAATCTTACAGAAGCGTGTATGCTTGCTGGTGTGGATTATCACAAATTAAATGGAATGGAAGATAAAGATAAACTATTTGAACAGGTGGAATATATTGCTGAAAGTATCAAGAAAATGTCAAATAGCAATCTTGAAGTTATTGTTACAGGAATCAGAATTACAAAGGAAGACGGCCAGTATATTTATAATTACGCATTAACAAATGAAGGTACTTTTAAAGTTTGTACATCTTCTGTAGATAGAAGCTTTTCGGGAACAGGCGACTTGTTTGCTTCTGCTATGTGTGGTCTAAAAATGAAAGGTGTATCTACAAAGGATGCTATGGAAATTGCAACAAGATTCATATATAAAAGTATTGCAGATACAATTGGCGAAGGTATTCCGGGGACAGATGGTATCAATTTCGAAGAGAAATTGTTTTGGTTAATGAAAGAAGGTATGAAATATGAATAGCTTGACAGAGAGAAAAGCGAAAACAAGAAATTTGGCTATGGCAGCAGTGTTAGCAGCATTAACAACAGTTATGACTGCATATGTATTTCATATACCGATTTCGGCAACAGGTGGGTACATACATTTTGGCGACAGCCTTATATATCTGTCGGCGTGTTTGCTTCCAAAGCCTTACGCTATGGCGGTGGGAGCTATTGGTGGCGGTGTGGCTGATTTGCTTACAGCACCAATCTGGACATTGCCTACAGTTATTATAAAAATGCTTATTACATTACCATTTACCAACAAGGGAAAGAAAATTGTAACACCAAGAAATGCGGTTGTGACAATTATTGCATTTATGATTTCAGCAATAGGTTACTTTTTGGCAGAAAGTCTTGTGTTTGGTTATGAGATAGCATTTTTTACATCTATAGCAGGAACAGCAATTCAAAGCTTGGGAAGTGCAGCTGCATTTATTGTATTTGGATTGGCGCTTGATAAGATGAATGTTAAGAATAAGATTTGAATATAAGGACGGAATAAAATATGGCAGACATTATTTATACATATAAGAATCAGGTATATGCGAATATTACTAATAAATGTGATTGTGCCTGTACATTCTGTGTGCGCAATCAAAAGGATGCCATTGGTGAAGCGGAAAGCTTGTGGCATAAGGTGAATCCTAGTGTGGAAGAGATTAAGGCGGCAATTGATGCATTTGATTTTACAGGATATGACGAATTCGTATTCTGTGGCTATGGTGAGCCTACCTGTGAGATTGATATATTGGTTGAAATTGCAGCATATATCAAAGAAAAGCATGGTTTGAAAATAAGAGTAAATACAAACGGACTTGGGAATTTATACAACAAGAGAAATATAATCCCAGAGATGGCAAAGGTTGTGGACAGTGTATCAATCAGCTTAAATGCACCGGATGCAGAAGGGTATAACAAGGTAACGCGTCCACAGTTTGAAAATGCATATGAGGCAATGCTTGAATTTGCAAGGGAAGCAAATAAGGCATTTGCCCATACACAGTTGTCAATTGTAGATGTTTTGCCGGAAGATGACCAGAAGAAATGTCAGGAAGTGGCAGATAGTATTGGTGTGCATTTGAGAATTAGGAAGTTTTCCGAGTAGAGGAGAAGGATAAAATGGGAGAAGTGATTATTGCGGCAGTATTTGGTACATTAGTATTATTATTTAGACAGTTTTTTGTGTGGATTTCAGATGAATCAAAATATGAGAAATATGATGTGGAAGGAACACTTGTTAGAACTTCATCTACCTCCAAGGGTGCAACCAGATTTTATGTTCGATTTAAAACAGTTGATGGCATAGAGATGGAAGGCAAGTCAATAGGATATAAGTGTACTCGAGGAAAATATCGAATAGGCGATAAGATGAAAATACAATATATGATTAATAAAAATGGTGTGGCATGTGTTGAGGTTCTTGATGATTCATTGAAGGATAGCAAGGCGGTTATTAAAGTAGCCATTAAAGTAATGACAGTTATAATGATTTTCTTTTATGTATTGGCCGTTTGGTATTTGATTGAATATTTGAGTTGAAAGTGAGTGTTGAAAATGATAGGATATGATTTTATTTTTTATGTGCCAATTTCTTTAGTGTTTATATGGTTGGGATATAAAAAAGTGAAAAAAGAGGATTTACCAAAATGGTATTGGTTAACATTTTTTTGCGGATTAACATATATTAATTGCTGCTAAGAAAATTGCACCTTTAATCAAGATAAATGGCTTCATCGGATATGTGGCTGATACTTTTACATGTGAATAAAGATAGGGAAAGGTGATATTTTCCCCAGTGTCAGGAGTAAGTATCATAAGATACTCAAAATCCTCAAAATGAGTATCTGGAAGTAAATTCAACTTAATAGGGGGAAAATTCACCTTCAAAATCACTGAAAAAAGCCTTGTTTTTTCCCTCAAAGAAATTAATTTTTGTATAGGGAAAAACTCGGCACATAATGCCCAAGTGCAGGCAAATGTGGGAATGTAGATTATACCGCGGCCCCTATACTCCTTCTATACTCGCTAGGTGAGCATCCAAACTGAGCCTTAAACACTCTGGCATAATAGCTTGAGCTTGCAAAGCCGGTCTGCTCGGCAATCTCCGTGACAGAAAGGTTTTTTAGTGCCAGAAGCGGAAGACTTCTTTCGATTCTATAATATAAAATATAGTCAAATAATGATTTGTTCATCATTCGCTTGAAAAATCTGCAGCATTCAGCCTTGCACAAGCCAATCTTATCTGCAATATCCTCTAAAGTGATTTTCTCAGTATAGTTTTCTTCTAAATATGTCAATATAGTACGCAATCGGTCTACATCACGGCTTGTAGACGCATCTTTTAAATCAACGCGTTCTTTTAATACATAATTTTCATAAAAACTAATCCAAATTTCAGCAAGATTTTTCTGGATTTTAAATTCATATAAGGTTTCTTTAGAAAAATATAATTCATATATTTCGCTCATCAAAATTAAAATATTCTTTTCCCATTCAACATCCTCACGAAAGTGATAAGAGCCAAGAGATTGGGATTTAATAACTGGTTTCACATAATTTTGATACAGACTGCTGCCATCATATCCATAAACCATTCTTGGATGAAATGTAATGGAAATATAATGACAATTGCCGCCATCTATCATGTTCCCTGTATGAAGAGCGTTGGAATTGCAAAAAAGTCCATCACCGGCTTTCAAATGATATATCTGATTATTGACTTGATATATCATTTCGCCTTCGGTAAAAAGTGTCAATTCAATCTCCGGGTGCCAATGCCAAAGGAAAGAACCACGCTCATAATTGTGCAAAACCTCTTCGCTGACATTAACAGGGAAGGAGTAATCTCCGTGGGATTTTAATTCTTTTTGTTGTTCGTTTGTGATGATTTGCATAGGTATTCCTTTCGCTGATAAATTAGGACAGGTTCTCAAATTCTTCGAATTTTCGAACTTGTCTTTGATTATCCAATAGAAAATATTTAAATTCTCAACATAGTGCTAAAATTGGTTAATATATTTATTGCTGCGCTTATTTAATCTCATTATAATAACCTTAAGCTGGTAAAGCAAGACATATATTTAAATTTTTATGGAGGTTAGGTTAAAAATGGAACAAACAGCAATTAAACAGAAAATGATGGAATGTTTCTTGAAGGTATTTGGTGAGGGAGATGGTATAAAAGGTTATTTTGCACCGGGTAGAGTAAATCTTATCGGTGAACATACAGATTATAATGGCGGACATGTATTTCCATGTGCTTTGACAATTGGTACATATATGTTAGCAAGAAAAAGATTTGACAACAGACTTAGATTTTATTCAATGAATTTTGAAAATATTGGCATGCTTGAATGTTCAATAGAAGACTTGAATCCCCTCAAAGATAAGCATTGGATTGCATATCCAAAGGGAGTTATGTGGGCTTTTAATCAGAAGGGTTATCCTATTACTACAGGTTTTGATATTATGCTTTATGGAAATATTCCAAATGGTTCAGGTTTATCATCATCAGCTTCAGTAGAAGTTGTAACAGGATACATGCTTAGAGATATGCTTGGATACAAAGATATTACAAATATAGATTTAGCATTATATGGACAGTATTCAGAAAATAATTACAATGGTGTAAATTGTGGTATTATGGACCAGTTTGCAATTGCAATGGGTAAGGCAGATCACGCTATTTTCCTTGATACAAATACATTAAAATATGAATATGCCCCGGTTAAGCTTGAGGACGCAAGAATTGTAATTGCATGTTCAAACAAGAAGAGAGGCCTTGGAGATTCTAAATATAATGAGAGAAGAAGCCAGTGTGAATCAGCTTTGGCAGATATTCAGAAGGTTAAGGATATTAAGAATCTTGGAGAGCTTTCAAGCGAAGAATTTGAGGCAGTTAAGGATAGTATAAAGGATTCGGTGGAAGCTACAAGAGCAAAGCATGCTGTATATGAAAATGAAAGAACAGTTAAAGCAGTTCAGTTATTGTTGGATAACAAAATTGATGAGTTCGGTAAATTAATGAATGCTTCACATGTGTCACTTCGTGATGATTATGAAGTAACAGGTATCGAGCTTGACACTCTTGCAGAAGAAGCATGGAAATGTGAAGGTGTTATAGGTTCAAGAATGACAGGAGCAGGCTTTGGTGGCTGTACAGTAAGCATTGTTAAAAATGAAAATGTAGATGCATTTATTGAAAATGTAGGAAAAGCTTATAAAGAAAAAATTGGCTATGCAGCAGATTTCTATGTAGTAGATATCGGTGACGGTCCTAAGGAATTCTAATGGAGGTAGCTATGGTAGATAATGTTATAAAAAGCTTAGTTGATTATGGCGTAAGAAATGGCCTTGTGGAAGCAGAAGATGCAATGTTTGCAATTAACAGCATTTTAGATGTTTTAAAGAAGGATTCTTATGAACCGGACGAAGAATTAGTGGTAAATGATGACCTTGAAGCTATGTTAAAAGAATTGTTGGATTATGCGGCAGAAAATGGCGTTCTTGAAAATGATAGCGTGGTTTACAGAGATTTACTTGATACAAAGATTATGAGCTGTCTTGTGCCAAGACCTAGTGAAGTAAGCAAGAAGTTTTGGGACTTATACAATGAAGAACCTAAGAAAGCAACAGATTACTTCTACAAGTTCAGTCAGGATACAGATTACATTAGAAGATACAGAATTAAGAAGGATATGCGCTGGAAGGTAGATAGTGAATACGGAAAGATTGATATTTCCATTAACCTTTCAAAGCCGGAGAAGGACCCTAAGGCTATTGCGGCGGCTAAGCTGGCACCACAGTCAAGCTATCCGAAATGTCTCTTATGTTATGAAAATGTTGGTTATGCTGGAAGAGTAAATCACCCTGCAAGACAGAACCACAGAATTATATCATTAGAAATAAATAACACTCCTTGGGGATTGCAGTACTCTCCATATGTATACTACAATGAGCATTGTATTCTCTTTAACAAGCAGCATATTCCGATGAAGATTGAGAGAGCAACATTTATTAAATTACTTGATTTTGTGAAGATTTTCCCTCATTATTTCATCGGTTCAAATGCTGACTTGCCAATAGTAGGTGGTTCGATTTTAAGCCATGACCACTATCAGGGTGGTTGCTATACATTTGCAATGGAAAGCTCACCTGTTGAAAAAGAAATTACAATTCCGGGATACGAAGATGTGTCAGCCGGCATTGTAAAATGGCCTATGTCAGTCATCAGAATTACACATAAGGATTCAGATAGATTAGTAGATTTGGCAGAGCATATATTAAATGCTTGGAGAGGTTACACAGACGCAGATGCGCAGGTTTTTGCAGAAACAGATGGTGAACCACATAATACAATTACACCTATTGCCAGAAGAAGAGGTGAATTGTTTGAGCTTGATTTAGTATTAAGAAACAATCTTACAACAGATGAACATCCACTTGGATTGTATCATCCACATGCTCAGTACCATAATATCAAGAAAGAAAACATTGGACTTATAGAAGTTATGGGACTTGCAGTTCTTCCTGCAAGACTTAAAGAAGAAATGCAGTTGCTTTCAGAGTATATTATAAGTGGCAGAGATTTGAGAAATAATGAAACTTTACAAAAGCATGCCGATTGGGCACAGGAATTCCTTGGTCGTCATAGAAATATTAATGCGGACAATGTAATGGATATAATACAGGAAGAAATCGGAAAGGTATTTGTTCATGTTCTTGAGGATGCCGGTGTTTACAAATGCACAGAAGAAGGCAGAGCGGCATTTATGAGATTTATTAGTGTATTATAGGAGGTAAGAATATGGCTATTTTAGTATTAGGAGGAGCCGGATACATTGGCTCACATACAGTTTACGAATTAATTGATGAAGGTATGGAGGTTGTAATTGTTGACAATCTTGAAACAGGTTACGCTGAAGCTGTTCATCCTAAGGCAAAATTTTATCAGGGAGATATAAGAAACAGAGAGTTTATAGATTCTGTATTTGAAAAGGAAAATATTGAAGCTGTTATTCATTTCGCAGCAAATTCACTTGTTGGTGAAAGTATGACAAATCCACTTAAATATTATGATAATAATTTATGTGGTACAAAGGTGCTTCTCGAATCAATGGTGGCACACGGAATTGATAAAATAGTATTCTCTTCAACAGCAGCAACATATGGTGAACCGGAATCTATTCCAATTCTTGAAACAGATAATACAAAACCAACAAACACATATGGTGAAACAAAATTATCTATGGAAAAAATGTTCTACTGGACAAGTAAGGCACACGGCTTAAGATATGTGTCACTTAGATATTTCAATGCATGTGGTGCCCATGTAAGTGGTGAGATTGGTGAAGCACATAACCCAGAAACACACCTTATTCCATTGATTTTAAAAGTGCCAAATAATCAGAGAGAGAATATTACAATCTTTGGTGATGATTATGATACAAAGGACGGCACATGTGTAAGAGATTACATCCATGTAACAGACCTTGCACAGGCTCACATTCTTGCAGTTAAGTACCTTATGAATGGTGGAGAAAGCAATATTTTCAACCTTGGAAATGGTGTTGGCTTCACAGTTAAGGAAGTTATTGAAGTTGCCAGAAAGGTTACAGGTCATCCAATTCCGGCTGTTATGGTCGAAAGACGTGCTGGCGACCCTGCAAAGCTTATTGCTTCAAGCGCAAAGGCTATCGAAGTACTTGGCTGGAAGCCACAGTATGCAGACCTTGAGACAATCATTGCATCTGCTTGGAAATGGCATAGCACACATCCAAATGGATATAAGAAGTAAAGAATTATAACAGAAAATATTTTTATAAAAAAATGAACATTAGCGAGCAAGATTTTTTTAGATATGTTATAGTACTAATGACATTTATATGATGGTTGAGTTGCAACAAAATATATTTGTTGCAACTCTCTTTATTTTATTACACATTTGTAGATATATAGTGGTAAATTCACTTTATATAAATAATTACTCAAGGAGGAAGAAAAATGGGAAAAAGAATGAGGAAAATGTTAAGGAGTATAATTGCATTTGTATTGTTGCTGGCAATAGTTATATCAATTGCAGATGGTTTGTCTATAATGGCATCTACAAATCTTGAAGGCAATGTATTGGGGAATGAATACATAGAATTTTATGCCAATAATGGTAAATTTTCGATTGGTACAACAGGTGGTGATGAAAAAATTACTACTGACGATTATAAAAAATTGTTATATGGTCATCCGTATGGAGGAACAAGTTATACGACATTTTATATTGATGGTAATAAATATAAATATTCATCTACTAATGGTGAGTTTTTAGAAGATAAATTGATGTATGCATCATCAAATAAGTATAGTGATGTAGAAATTGTTCAAGAAGTGAGTATTGTGCAAAATGAGGGAACTGGAAAACAGGATATAATTCAAATTAAATATATGGTAACAAATGTATCAGAAGAAGAGGCAGAATTAGGAACAAGAATTATGCTTGATACAATGCTAGGTTATAATGATGCTGCGCTATTTAAGATTCCTGGATATGGAAGTATTAAATATGAAGCTGAATTTGTTGGAGCAGCAATTCCGAAATTTTGGCAAGCATTTGATAGTTTGGAAAATCCGGGAGTTATTTCGCAAGGAAGATTAATTTTAGATGGTTATGATAATCCTGATAAAGTGCAATTTACAAGAGCTAGTAATGCATTTAATAATGTGTGGGGATATACAATAAATAGAAGTTTAAGTATTGGTGATAGTGCAGTTTCTGTTATTTGGGAAGCTGAAACAATTTCTCCAGGTGAGACAAAAACTTATGTTACTCAATATGGTTTAAGTCAATTAGATGGAGATTTACTTCCTCCATTAGCTGTAGCTATGTATGCAGATTCAAAGAAGGAATATGATGGAAGTAGTGAAATAGAATGGGATGTAATGGGATTTGTTGAAAATATAAGTGGCGTAAAGGCGGAAAATGTTTCTGTGAAAATAGTTTTGCCTCAAGATTTACAACTTAAGTCTGAAAATGAAATAATTGAAATAGGGGATATGGAGAATAATGTTGAACAGCAATTGGATTGGAAGATTGGTTTAAATACATCTTCACCAGAAAATAGTTATGAATTGAAACTGATTGTATCTGTTGATGGGTGTGAAGATAAGATTGTAACAAAAACAATAGAAATAGAAAATATAAGCAAAGAAGAAAGTAAAGCGATTATAGTAATTCCTGGAATTGCAGGTACAAGATTGTATTCGGCAGAAGAAGTGAATACGGAAGATTATTTATTAGAAAAATATAAAGAAGAGAGGCATTATTTTACATTTGAAGAAGGATATCAATTTTGGGAGCCATATACATCTACTTTGTATAGTGGAAAGTATGAACAAATAAAAATGATATTAACGGTTCAGAATAAAGTTCAGTCAGAAGCAATGATGTTAGTATGCGATGATGAAGGGGATTCATGCGTTGACATTGTTTCAGAAGTAGGAGGAGAAGATAGTAAGTATGGTGCGAAAAGCACATATACAGAGTTAGTTAATGAATTAGAAAATGCATATAGCAATGAGTATAATGTAGACTTTTTTTCATATGATTGGAGAAAAGATGTAAGCTGTGTGGCAGAAGAGTTGGAAGCTTATATTGCGGCTAAAGGATATAGTGAAATTATTCTTGTTGGTCATAGTATGGGTGGATTAGTGGCATCTAAATACATAGCTAATGGTCAAGAAAATAGGCAAAAAGTAGATAAATTAATAACTTTAGGAACACCATATCTTGGAGCTCCTAAAGCATTATATGTGTTTGAAACAGGTTATTTGTTGGGAGACTATGAAAGTTTGTTTTGTATGGCTACCCCAATAAAAGCTGTTGTGAATAATTTTACATCATGTTATCAATTATTGCCAACAAGCAAATATTTTGAATTGAATAATACAACTTATGTAGAATGCATAAAGAACGGATGGTGGAAAAAAATAATATCAAACTATGGATACACTGATACTATGGATTTAATTGGTAATCGTTCATGGGCAATGAGTAATGGTGAAACAAAAGGTTTCATAAATGAATCAGAGGAATTTGCTGATAGCTTATGGATTAATGGCGAACATGTAACGAATATGGTGGATTCATATTATGTAATAGGATATAACAAAGATACAATATTGGAAGTAAAAGAAGAATATAGTAAAAATGATGTATTTAAGAGTTGTGATGATGTAAAAGTAGCCAATAGCGGAGATGGAACGGTTCCGGTTATTAGTGCAAATATAGGAGGTTTAGCAGATTCTGATAAAACTTATTATATTGAAACAGGACATACAGGAATGGTAAAAAACAACAATGTTATAAAACTGGTAAAAAATATTATTGATGGAAAACCTGATAAATTTAGTGATAAGATTACAAAAGAATCCCCTGAAATAATAAATGATAATGGATGGATTCCGACTGGAATTGCAACACGTATTAAATTAAAAGTAGAATGCCCAGTTGATTTGGCAATAATTGATGAAAATGGTGAAGAATGGGCATATGTAAATTCAGAGTATGTTTATAATAATAATAGTGATGCTGGTACTTTTTATTTATTAGGTGAAGATAATGATGCTAAAATGGCATATTTACAAGATGATAATTTCAATGTAAAATTAATTGGTACAGATACAGGAACAATGAAATATACAATGTCAGTGTATGATGCTGGTTATGAGATTAAAAGAATTGTATTTGAAGATGTGAAAATTACAAATACTACAGTAATATATACTAATACAGATAGGTTTAATGATACAATATTAAATGTTGATGTGAATAATGATGGGGAAGTAGATTATCAGTTATATCCTAGCTATATAATGGATGAGGAGGATATTTTAGTAGAAGAATATGGATTGGATTTGGACAATATTTCTATTGTTACAAGTAATACAGATGTAGGATTACAGATAAACGCTTCTAATATAGCGATTGAAAATGCGGTGTTAGTAGATGGAAAATGTGAGTTTTTTTCAAATAATGTTATTGATTTATGTTGTGAATATAACAGTATCGCAGCATTATATGTAAATGCGCAGTTACAAGAAAGCAAGCATGATATATGTTATAATGAGTTGAGAAAAAACATAACTGAGATGATAGATAATCAAAATATTATGCTTCCAGAAAATGTTGCATCGTATGGGAAAATAGATATGATATATTATTTGGAAAATAATCTTTCGGATTTTATAACTGATAATAATATGATGATATGTGTTCAAAAATTGATAACAGAAGAAGATGTTGTGATGTGTTCAAAGGAAGGAAATATATCAATATATACTTCAAGTGTGGATATAGATGGCATTATTTTTGCACCGAATGGAACGGTTACCATTAATGCTGATAATATCAATATTAAGGGTACTATAGTAGCAAATAAAATTATTATTAATGGACAGAATGTAAGTATTAATTAAGTGGATTTATTGTGGGCTATAGTTTTTTTACGATAATTTATGGACGGAGGGTATGATGGTGAAAAAAATCATATTAATAATTATTAGATGTATTCTGGCAACGGCAATATTGATGGGTGCTGAATTTATATTAGGTTATGAATTGTTTCAAAAATTGAGTTTTTTGCCATATGAGGTAAAATTATTTGGCGGTGCATTATTTGTAGCTATTATACACATGGTTATTCAACATATGTTGAATTTTATTTACAAAGTTAAAGAAAAAATGACTGTTTGCTTTGCAATACTATCATTAATAATATCTAATTTGTATTATCATATTTTAATAAATGAGAAACAAGAAGTTATTTCAAGTATGGTAGACAACAAAGCCTATTCTGATTTATGGATGTTCTTGTTAATGGTAACAATGTGGTCTGTGTTGGTGATTATAATATATATTTTTGGATGTATGTTATACAGAAGATACATAAAAAAAGAAGAAAATATATTACAGGATTACGATGATAAAAAAATAATACTGCTGGTTGTAAGAGGTATTCTAGCAACGGCAATATTTATAGGAATTGAATTTGCTTTTTCAGAATTTGTTATATGTGAAATGAATGGTGTATCATTTGGGAAAATGTTAGTAAAGGGAGCTGTGGGAATAGCAATCTTGAATTTTGTTATTCAGCATATCTTTAATATAATTTGCAAAGTTAAAGAAAATATGATTGTTTGTTTGGCGATAGTGGCGTTAATTGTATCAGATATATGCTGGATGATGTTACTGGGTAATAGTGAAGTAGGTTTATTTGATGAGATAGACCACTCTTCGCAGATAGATTATTTTACTTTGGCAATGTTTGCATTGGTTGTTACAGCATGGTCTGTATTAGTAGGTGTTGTGTATAAAATAGCTCGAGTAATACATAGAAAGCATATAGAAAAAGAAAAGAATATAATTGCTTAGGAGGAGATATATGAGCAAAGGCATTTTTGAATGTAGGGAAGATTTTTACTTAAATGGAGAGCAATTTAAAATTATCTCAGGTTCAATTCATTATTTCAGGGTGGTGCCTGAATATTGGCAGGACAGGCTTGAGAAATTAAAAGCTATGGGATGTAATACTGTGGAGACATATATTCCATGGAATATGCATGAACAGAAAAAAGGCGAATATCGCTTTGAAGGAATGCTTGATATTGAAAGATTTGTAAAAACAGCGGGGGACCTTGGCTTATATGTAATTTTGCGCCCATCACCATACATATGTGCTGAATGGGAATTTGGCGGTTTGCCGGCATGGCTTTTGGCAGAGGACGGAATGCGTCTTCGTACAAGCTATGAACCATTTTTAAAGCATATTGCACAGTATTATGATAAATTATTTGAAATAATATCGCCATTACAGATAAATCATGGAGGGCCTGTAATACTTATGCAGGTTGAAAATGAATATGGCTATTATGGAAGTGATAGTGCATATCTTGAAACAATGAAACAGATGATGGTTGACAGAGGTGTAGTGGTGCCTCTTATTACATCGGATGGACCATATGACGAATCGCTTGTATGTGGTCGTGTTGAAGGTGTTCTTCAAACAGGCAACTTTGGCTCACATACTAAGGAAAGATTCGAACTTTTGAAGAAACATATTGGTGATAAGCCATTGATGTGCGCAGAATTTTGGGTTGGCTGGTTCGACCATTGGGGCAATGGTGGTCATATGAAGGGCAATCTTGAACAGAGTGTAGTAGATTTAGATGAAATGTTGAAGCAGGGGCATGTAAATATTTATATGTTCCAAGGCGGTACAAACTTTGGATTTATGAATGGCTCAAATTATTATGATGAGCTGACTCCTGATGTTACATCATATGACTATGATGGTATACTTACTGAGGACGGACAGATTACAGAAAAGTATAGAAGATATAAGGAAATTGTATCAAAACATACAGAAATTCCTGAAGTAGAGTTTACAACAAACATTAAGAGAAAATCTTATGGTAAGTTAAAGGTGCAGGATAAGGTAAGCTTATTTGCAACACTTGATAATTTAAGTGAAAAGACAAGTTCGCCGTTCCCTATATGTATGGAAAAGCTTGGACAGAATTATGGATATATTTTATATCGTTCAATGTTAGAAAAAGAGCAATCTTTTGACAAGATAAAACTGTGGAAGGCAAATGACAGAGCTGGTATTTTTGTGGATGAAAAGCCGGTACTTACGCTGTATGATAGAGAATTGTTAGTGGAACATGAACTTGACAAGGAGCGCAGACCACAAGTTTCGCACAATCCTAATATTGATATTCTTGTGGAAAATATGGGACGAGTTAACTTCGGACCTCGTATGGATGAACAGAGAAAGGGCATTGATGGATGTGTGCAGATAAACGGACATATACATCATGGCTGGGACATTTATCCATTACCACTTGAGGATATCAGTAAAGTTGATTTTAGCAAGGATTACAAAGAAGGAATTCCTGCATTTTATAAATTCTCATTTGATGTAGAAGAAACAGCGGACACATTCCTTGATTTTGAAGGTTGGGGTAAAGGATGTGTATTCGTAAATGGATTCAACATTGGACGCTTCTGGGAAATCGGACCACAGAAACGACTATATATCCCGGCACCATTGTTGAAAAAAGGTTCAAATGACATTATAATATTTGAAACAGAAGGTAAGGTTCGTGAAACAATAGAATTGAAGGATGAACCAGATATTGGATAGAGAGGTAGTGGTATATATGGCATCATATTTATTTGCGCATTTTATAGGCGAGCAGAAGGATGGGGAACAGGTTTATTTTTCCATAAGTCGTGACGGACTTCATTGGAAGGATTTGAATAATGGTAATCCTGTATTGTATTCCAAGGTTGGTGAGGCTGGAGCCAGAGACCCGTTTGTTGTGAAAGATGAAAAGAATAATAAGTATTATTTAATTGCCACAGATTTAAGAATTGAAGCTGGAAAGGGCTGGGGTGTTGCCCAGTATGAAGGCAGCAGGGATTTGCTTGTGTGGGAATCAGAAGATTTGATTAACTGGTCGGATGTAAGAGCCATAACAGTTGGCATAGAAGGTGCAGGCTGCGTGTGGGCACCGGAGGCTGTGTATGATTATGAAAAGGATGCGTTCTTTGTATTCTGGGCTTCCATGGTAAAGGAAGAATCAGATGCGGAGGCTAAGCAGAGAATTTATTGTGCATACACAAAGGACTTTAAGGAATTTACACCTACGGAAAAGTATATTGAAAGAGAAAACCATATTATAGATACAACTATTGTCTATGATAATGGAAAGTATTACAGATTTTCTAAGGATGAAACTACAAAGCATGTAAATCTTGATGTTTGCGATTCATTGCGTGGCGAATTTAAGTTGATAGATTCCAAAGCGTTAGCGGAGCTTGATGGAGTGGAAGGACCTGAATGTTACTTACTTCCTGATGGTAAGACATGGTGTTTGATTGTCGATAGATTCGCAGCAGGACTTGGATATTTGCCACTAGTTACAACGGATTTAGCAAGTGGAGATTTAAGAATTTTAGCTGATGATGAATATGATTTTGACAGATACAAGAAGCGTCATGGTGGAGTTATTCAGATTAGTGATGAAGAGTACGACAGACTATTTGAGGCATTTGGGGACATTAATCCTGTTATAAAAGGACTTTATGCTGACCCTGATATTGCCGTGTTTGATGGTAAGTATTATATTTATCCCACAAGCGATGGATTTGATGGTTGGAGTGGAACAAAATTCTGTGTATTCTCATCAGAGGATGGTAAGGAATTTAAGAATGAAGGACAGATTTTAGACCTTGCAACAGATGATGTTCCTTGGGCAGTAGGCTCTGCGTGGGCACCTTGCATTGCACATAAGAATGGTAAATACTATTACTATTTCTGTGGAAAAGAAGCAGATGGTCGTTCGGCAATTGGTGTAGCTGTAGCAGATAGTCCGGTAGGACCATTTAAAGCAAAGGACAAACCGATTATTACTCTTGATATTACAGCTGAAAATGGAATAAAGATGGGGCAGACTATTGACCCTTCTATCTATATGGAAGGCGATGAAGTGTATCTGCTATTTGGTAATTGTTATGGAGCAATTGTAAAGCTTACAGATGATATGATGGACATTATTCCTGAAACAATGAAAAACATTGAAGGATTATATGATTTTAGAGAGGCTGTTACGGTATTTAAGAGGAATGGTTTATATCATTTCACTTGGTCTTGTGATGATACCGGAAGTGAGAATTATCATGTAAACTATGGTGTTTCTGAGAATTTATATGGGTCTGTTGAATTTAAACATACAATACTTGAAAAAGAACCATCAAAAAACATCCTTGGAACAGGACATCATTCTATTACAAAATTGCCTAAAAGTGATGAATATGTGATTGCATATCACAGATTTGGAACTCCACTTAGCAAATATCCAGAAGGCAAGAAAGGTTTCTATAGAGAAACTTGTCTTGGAAAGATAGAATTTGACGAGACTGGTCTGATTAAAAAGATAATAATTTAATATTACAAAAATCTCAATAAATCTTACAATTTTGTAAATTGTAAGATTTATTTTTTTATATATGTTAATATACTCATAGGTATTAAATTGGTGAATAAAGGAGAAGAATATTATGGGTAAAAAAAGAAAAACAGTAACAATATTGTCTTTAGCTTGAAAATGGAAATGCCTGTTATTTTCCGGATTTTAATAATGATGATTATTATTATGGAGAATATGCTTTTAAGGATAATATCTTGACTATAAGTGAAGGGTCCGCATATTGGAAATTTGCATTTAAAATATTATTGGTATTATGGAACTTATAAAGAATTTGCTGAAGGAGAAATAGTATTTAAGCCTGAATATGTTTTGAAAGATCAGCTTGTGGGCAATGAAGATTATGTTCCTGTTGAAGAGTTTACTGGTGACGAAAAGGACAAAGAACTTGATGAAAACTTGCCGGGATATGGGACATATTATAATGCAGATATGACTTCGGAATTATTTATATATACGGATGGATATGCAAGATATTGCCCATCTATAGATTCTGTGGTGAATTTTTATGGCAAATATATTGTCAAAGATAATATGCTGGTAATACAAGAAACGGATTCAAAGTATATAGGAATGGATGGATTTTACAAAGAATGTGTTATGGTTGTATCAACAGTAAAATTTGAAATTGTTGAAGATAAGATTATATTAAAGGAATATATAGACAGCCAAGGTAAAATTCACACATATGATGAAGCGAAGTATACATTTACATATAATACAGAAAAGATAATTGAAAGTTTAAGACCAGGAAAATATTATAATGGTGATGATAAATATGTATCAATCGATGGTAAAGGAAAGATAAGTTTATTCTTGAATTTAGATAAAGAAGCAGATTTGGAAAAAGAGTATTTTTATGATTATATGATGGGAACATATGAAGTTGAAGGTGATACAATTTATGTAACAGGAGAGGATGGAAATTCGGCTGAACTTATATTTGACGCTGGTAAATTAACAGTTACAAAATACAAATTCTATGAGGCGACGGAAGCAGATGATAATGGGGAATTAACATTTTTCTATAATTATGATGATTTGTTGGAGATACAAATGAATTAAACGATATTAAAAACTAAAATAGTATTATATGGGACAACTCAAATATATGAATAATTCTTGTGGCATAAATTCTTTTTTTGTGGTATAATTTGGGTATATTATATTGTGATAAATTAAAAAGGAGGATGCGTATGAAGTGTAGGAGAATTAGTTTAGAATCTACAGTTGAAAAGTACGAAGTTGGTAAGGATATGGAGGATGGTTTTGCAGAATGGACTGACATTGTAACTCAAGGATGGATAGTTACAGATTTTCTTGTGAAGATAAAAAGAGAAGATGGAATGATTGTGTGTCCATATATCAGCAATCGAAGAGGTTATACCTTTATTGGTGAAGGTGATTACATTATCACAGATACAGACGGTACAAGACATGTTTGTGGAGATGATAAGATTTGGAACAGATATGAAAAGGTTGAGGACTAGATATTAATGGGAACCGAAGTTAATGTTACTGAACTGATTAAGAAGGCTATCGCTGATACAGCTAAGCTACGCAATGATGCAAGTATAGCTACTGCAAGAGATATGATACCTCATATGAGAACAATTTTAAGTGATGCAGAATATCCTAAGAATTATATTGAGAATATTAAGTATGCTGAAAGCGAAGATGCGTTGATGGATATTTATTTTCCTGAGAATATGAAGGAAAAGTGTTCGGTGTTTATAGAAGTACATGGTGGTGCGTGGTATTTTGGACAGAAGAGTTCTGTAGAATTTAAGCCATTTTTATATGGTCTGGAGAAAGGTTATATATGTGTATCTTTGGATTATACATTATCACCAAAGGCTACATATCCACAAGCGGTAGTTGAGATTAAAAAAGCTATTGATTTTCTTAAAAAGAATGCTGATAAATATAATATAGATACTGATAGAATGGCATTATGGGGAGGCTCTGCAGGGGCTCATCTTGCTGCTATGGCATCTTTTAGTACGGGAAGCGGTTATTTATCAGAATATAATTTAGATAGTAATGTAAAAGTTTTGGTTTTATGGTACGGATGTCATAATTATTATTTAGGCAAGAAAATGGATGAATGGATATATCAGAATTTTTATGGTGAAAAGGATTTGATGAAGATTTCAGAGAAAGTCATATTATCAAATCCGGCTTGTCATGTGACGAAGTATGTTCCATACACATTATTACAACATGGGTTGATTGACGGTTTGGTGCCATATGAACAGTCGGTGTGTTTATATAATACAATTAAAAGCATTGCAGGTGAGGAAAAATGCAGACTTGATCTTTTGGAAAATTGCGATCATGCAGATATTAAGATGTTTGCACCTGATAATGTTAAAAATGTCTTTGAATATATAGATTCTAAGATAAATTCTTGATTGACACAGAATGGAGACAGTATGGAAGGCTATATACATAAGGTTCAGTATTATGAGACTGATAAAATGGGAATAACACATCATTCTAATTATATTAGATGGATGGAAGAGGCTAGAGTGGATTTTCTGCAAACTATAGGATATGGTTATGATAAGTTGGAGAGTGAAGGAATTATATCACCGGTAGTGGCTGTTGATTGCAAATATAAGTCAACAACAACATTTGCTGATGATATTTGGATACTTGTTAAGGTCAAGGAATTCAAAGGCGTAAAACTGATTTTAGAATATGAGATGAGAAAATTGCCTGAAAATACAGTTGTATTTGTGGGTACATCTGAACATTGCTTTGTTGACGCAAATTCAAAGATAGTAAGACTATCTAAGACTCATCCTGATTTTTGTGATGTCTTAAGCCAACTTGCAGAGAAAAAGGAGTAAGGTATTGATACACGATTTAATATATGTTAATTATACAACTGTATTATTGTCAGTAGTTATGTTGGTGTTTCTTTTTTCTAATGTTTCTTTTGAAAGAAGAACAGTACGTTTATTTATGATTGCCATTTCTACGGCGTTGGTACTTGTTGTAGCAGACAGTATAGAGACATATACAGAAAGTTTAAGTTATCCGACTATGCTTAGGAAATTTGTGTCAGCTGTAGGGTATTCAGTAAGGCCGGTTTGTATTTTTTGTGTATTGACTATAATAATGGAAAAAAATATGAAAAAGCAGATTATATTGGCATTGCCATTGATTATTAATGCGTTAATATCATTTTCGGGATTGTTTTGTGATATAGCATTTTCATATTCAGAAACAAACGAATTTGTCAGGGGTCCGTTAGGTTGGTCTGCATATGTTACCAGTGCTATATATATGATTTTATTGTGTGTTGCTACTGGAAGGTATATACAAAAGAAAGATTATTATGAGGCCATGATAGTATTGGCTATAATAATAATTAGTGTTTTGTCTGTGTATTTGGAAGCGGTACATAAGTTTGAAGGTTTTATAAATGCTTCTATTGCTATATCAGTAACATTTTATTATTTATATTATCATACTCAGAATTATAAGATTGACCCGCTTACGAGAGCACTTAACAGAATGTCTTTTGAAGTGGATGTTGAGAGAGATGCTGAATCTGTTAAGGCAATTATTTCATTAGATTTAAATGATTTAAAAATTATGAATGATACACAGGGACATCAGGCAGGTGATAAGGCATTAAGTATTGTAAGTGTCTGCATTAAAAAGAATCTTATTAGAGGCTGTAAGTTTTACAGAGTAGGGGGCGACGAATTTGAAATACTATATTTTAAGAATGATATTGACAGAATAGATAGTATGGTATCAAATATCAGACATGATATTGAAAGAAATATGTATAGTTGCGCAATTGGTATTGCTGTTGCTAAAAATGGAGAGAAATTTAATGATATGATGGCAAGGGCAGATGCATTAATGTATGAAGATAAACTTAAAATAAAAAGCAAAAATAGAAAGTGATTATCACTTTCTATTTTTTAGTATATCCACAGTATGAGCACCGGCACCTATTAAATCCTGACGTTCACAGGTTGCCATTTGATATTGTACAAACTGTTCAAATTCTTCATCGCTTAAACTGTTTAAAAATGGTCTTATATAATTTGCAGGACCATCAGGTGATATGATTTTAATTCGTTCTAATTCTACGGATTCATTTAATTTATTAATATCTTCTATTCTCATATAATCATATAAGTTTTCTTTGAACGAAATTGTGTGAAAATCTTCTGTTAAACGATTTTCATTAACACATTCCATAATGTGCTTTTCTTTAAAGGCATATGTTATTATTCCGTATTCGTTCATGCAATATGCCACCAGGATAATGCCGTCCGGTTTGGTTACACGTTTTGCTTCGGATAAAGCTTTCTTTTTATCTTCAAATTCAAATAAATGATACATTGGCCCAAAAAGAAGTGTAAGGTCAAAGGTATTATCTTTAAATCTGGATAATTTCATGGCATTACCCTGATATGCTTTAACAGTGCTGTTTTTTTGCTTGAGAATTCCAAGATTATATTTGACAAGTTCTACTGCTGTGACATCATAGCCCTCATTAGCAAGTGCCACGCTGTATCGACCTGTACCGGCACCTATATCAAGAATCTTGATATCTTCTTTAGGAATATCGGTTCTTAAATATTCGTGGATATATTTCATGGAAGTGCGAAATTCAACTTGTCCATGTCTTGAATTTAAACGTTTTTCTTCATTGAATTTATTATAATATTCTTCTAATTCTGTCATTGGGGATAAATACTCCTTTGTGCAAAGATTTATTAATATAATACGCTAAATGTGGAAAAAAAACAATATGAGATTATAGCTTGAGAATGAGAGTGTATTGTGATAAAATAATAGTATGTGTTTTGTGTTAAAACTTAATATTGAAAAAATCCATAGTTAGCTCTAGAAATGGGAGGAAAGAATATGAAGAAAAAAACTAGAAAAACTAGAAAAATGAGCCTGTTTGTAAAATTGGTGGTGCCAACTTGTTTTGTTGCTGTACTTGTTTCCACGGTATTGGGCATTGTGGCATATAGGCAGCTCAATGATAAGCTTGTGCAAGCAGGAGTTGATGCTGCTGATATGGCGGCTAATATTGCTGTTAATGCTGTTGATGGAGATTTGGTGGAAACCATCGGAGCGGATTCTAAGAATACGCAGGAATATAAACAAACAGTAGATTCGTTAAGAATTATACAGGAAATGTGTGGAATAAAATACTTATACATTTTATATGAAGAGAATGGTACTGTATATTATGGTGTAGATGCTGATAATTCAAAAAATCAAGCTCAGCCGGGAGAAGAATTTGAAGTAACTTATGAAGAACTTAAAAGTGTATTTGAAGGCGAAGATTACGTTCAGGATTATATAGACCAAACTGAAGATGGAGCATTAATTTCGGTATATAAGCCTATTTACAATGATGCAAGAGAAGTTGTTGCCATATTGGGTAGTGATTATGATGCAGAAGAGATTGTTTCCAGCTTGAATCAGAGCGTTAGCAATGTACTAGTGATTGAGGTTATATGTATATTTGTATCTGCTGTTTTGATTGGATTTATTATTACAAGAACGATTAAGAATTTAAGAAGAGTAGATAATAAGATTTATGATCTTGTAAATAGTGATGGTGATTTGACTAAGAAGCTTGATGTTAGATCGGGAGATGAACTTGAACTTATTTCTGATAATGTAAATGATTTGCTTGAATATATCCGAAAGATAATGTTAAGCATTTTAGAAAATTCAAGTAAGCTTCGAAAATCGTCTGTCAGAGTGGTTAGACATTTAGCGGACACAGAAGTTAGAATTACCGATGTGTCAGCAACAATGGAAGAAATGAGTGCGGCGATGGAAGAAACGAGCGCATCATTAGCAGGAGTTAACGAATCAATTGTTCAGATACATAATGCAATTATGATTATATCAGATAATGCTATGAAAGGTAGAGGCACTTCGTCAGAAGTAATGGAGAAAGCTGCTGAAATACATAGTGAAGCCATAATTAATCGTAAGGAAGCTATTGAAAAAGCAAAGTCTATGAAGGATGGTGTGAATAGAACAATAGTTGAATCAAAAGCAGTTGAAGAAATTAATGCTCTTACAGCAAATATTATTGAAATCAGTGACCAGACAGATCTTTTGGCTCTTAATGCAAGTATTGAGGCTGCAAGAGCTGGTGAGGCCGGCAAGGGATTTGCAGTTGTGGCAGATGAAATAAGCAAATTAGCAAAAGATTCATCAGATGCTGCTAATAGAATTGGTGAAGTAAGTAATATAGTTATAAATGCCGTTAACAGACTTGCTGAAGAATCTGAAAATATGGTTGCTTTTATGGATGAAGTGGCTATGGCAGGGTATGATAAGCTTCTTGAAACAAGTGAAAGCTATAGAAATGATGTTGAAAACACAAGCTCAATGATGCAGGAATTTGCAGCGGCAAGTGAGGAACTGAGAAGAAGTATTGATGACATTAAAGAAGCAATAGCTGCTGTTAATATAGCAGTTGAAGAAAGTGCAAATGGAATTAGTAATGTAACAATTATTTCTACAGAGATTACAGAAGGTGTTGTTGAAATTGGAAAAGAAGCTGCTGCTAATAAAATTGTTTCAGCAGAACTTAATGACGAAGTTAACAAATTTAAGCTTTCATAATAGTTAATGTTGTTAATAAAAACGAATTGAATCGAATATTGAAAGATGTTATACTTATATGGTATGCAAAAAAAGGAGATGCTATACATCTCCTTTTTTGCGAGATAATTCTACTTGATTGTTAAAAGAAAGGAAGGTTAACATGTCAGAACAGGTACAGGAAAACAAAATGGGTGTTATGCCTGAAAATAAATTATTATTATCGATGTCTGTTCCAATGATGCTGTCTATGCTTGTACAAGCTCTTTATAATATTGTTGACAGTTTGTTTGTTGCAAGAATAAATGAGGAGGCATTAACAGCGGTTTCCTATGCATTTCCTCTCCAAACATTGATTATTGCATTATCAGGTGGAACTTGTGTAGGTATAAATGCGTTATTATCAAGAGCATTAGGTGAGAAAAATGAGAAGAAAGTACGAGAATATGCATTGAATGGTGTATTCCTTATGTTTCTTACATATATTGTATTTTTTCTTGTGGGAATATTTGTCGTAAGACCATTTTATGAATTTCAGACAAATAATAAGATGATTATAGAATATGGTGTTGACTATTTAACTGTTATATTATGTGCTTCATTTGGTGTATGTATGCAGTTTATATTTGAAAAATTATTGCAGTCAACAGGTAAAACCGTACACACAATGATTACTCAGATGACAGGTGCCATAATTAATATTATTCTTGACCCTATATTCATTTTTGGATATTTTGGTGTACCCAAAATGGGTGTTACAGGTGCTGCCGTAGCAACAGTTATTGGTCAGATAGTGGCAGGAATATTTGCACTAATATTAAATGTAAAATGTAACAAAGAAATTAATTTTAACATAAAAGGATTTAAACCTTCGGGTGATGTGATTAAACAAATATATACTATTGGTGTTCCTTCTATCATTATGCAGTCAATTGGCTCAATAATGGTTGTTGGAATGAATGCGATTCTTGGAGCGTTTACAGAGACAGCTGTGGCTGTATTTGGTATTTATTTCAAGATGCAGAGTTTTATATTTATGCCAATATTTGGTTTGAACAATGGTATGGTTCCTATTGTTGCTTATAATTATGGTGCAAGAAAGAAGTCAAGACTTATAAAGATTGTAAAGTTAAGTGTGATATACGCGGTGTCGATTATGTTTATAGGTGTTATAGCATTCCTTGCAATACCGGATTTGATGCTTAAATTGTTTGAAGCGTCAGATAATATGCTTAATATAGGTGTGCCGGCACTTAGAATTATATGTATACATTTCTTGTTGGCGGGATTTAATATTATAGGCGGCTCGATGTTTCAGGCGCTTGGAAGTGCAGTATATAGTATGATTACATCAATATGCAGACAGCTTTTAGTGTTGTTGCCTGTGGCATTTTTATTATCAAGATTAGGAAGTGTAAATTATGTTTGGTGGGCATTTCCAATAGCAGAATTGTTTGCGACAGTTATGACAATAATCTTTATAACAAGAATTAATAAAAATGTTCTTAGTAAAATGTAAAATAAAGGTTAAGGAGAAGTTATGGGAAGAGAGAGATTAGGAAGTCGTCTTGGATTTATATTATTAAGTGCAGGATGTGCTATAGGTATTGGGAATGTATGGAAGTTCCCATGGATGGTAGGACAGAATGGAGGAGGTATATTTGTACTTATATACCTGTTCTTTTTGGCGATATTTGGTATTCCTATTTTGACAATGGAATTTTCTTTGGGGAGAGCGGCTCAGAAGAGTCCTGTAAAGCTTTATCAGCAGCTTGAAAAACCGGGTACAAAATGGCATATTCACGGATATGCAGCAATGATAGGTAATTATCTTTTGATGATGTTCTATACAACTGTTGCAGGTTGGATGTTACAATATTTTGTTGATACAGCCAGAGGTAAATTTGTGGGTGCTGATGCTACAAGAGTTAGTGAAATATTTAGTGAAATGGTATCAGCTCCGGGAAGAATGATAATATATATGTCAATTGTTGTTATTGTAGGCTTTGCTGTGTGTGCTATGGGATTACAGAATGGTATCGAGAGAATTACAAAAGTGATGATGTTGGCTCTTATTGTATTAATTATTGTTCTTGCAGTAAATAGTGTTACTCTTGATGGAGCAACGGAAGGATTAAAGTTCTATCTTTTGCCGGATGTAGGTAAAATGAAAGAAATTGGAATTGTAAAAGTTATTGTTGCGTCAATGAATCAGGCGTTTTTTACATTAAGCCTTGGTATTGGTTCTATGGCAATATTTGGTAGTTATCTTGATAAGGACAGAGCACTTATGGGAGAAGCGATTAATGTATCGGTGCTTGATACATTTGTTGCGTTTACATCAGGACTTATTATATTCCCGGCATGTTCAAGCTTTGGAGTTTCAGTTAATTCGGGACCGGCATTGATATTTGAAACATTACCACTTGTATTTAATAATATTCCACTTGGAAGATTGTGGGGAAGTCTTTTCTTTGTTTTCTTGTCATTTGCAGCATTGTCAACAGTATTTGCAGTATTTGAAAACATTATGTCCTGCACAATGGATTTAACAGGATGGAATAGAAAGAAAGCTGCCATAGTAAATGGAATTGCAATGTTCTTTTTATCAATTCCATGTGTGCTAGGTTTTAATCTGTGGAAGTCAATTGAACCATTAAAGGCAGGAAATAATATAATGGATTTAGAAGATTTCTTAGTGTCGAATATTTTACTTCCTCTAGGTTCACTTATATTCGTATTATTTTGTGTGAATAAGCGTTATGGTTGGGGATTTGACAATTTTGAGAATGAAGCTAATCAGGGTAAAGGTATTAAGGTTCAAAAGTGGATGAGAGGTTATATGACATATGTATTGCCGATTATCGTTTTAGTGCTGTTTGTAGTGGGAATTATTGATTATTTTAAATAGTTATATATCATATCCAATAACATGGATAATAACTTTTACAGCACATTTGATAAGTTTTATTGTTATAAGAAAAAAATTAGGGAAAAAATGGAGAAGATATGAAGAAGACATTAGAGTTATGGGATGCGTATAATGCTGACGGAACAAAAGCAGGTTTTGATTTAATAAGAGGTGAGGATATACCTTTGGGGTTTTTACATGCTGTTGCAGAGGTTTTTGTAATGCATAAGGATGGAGATATTCTGCTTATGCAAAGAGACTTCACTAAGCCTAATTCACCGGGAAAATATGAGAGTGGTGGAGGCGGTTCCGTATTAAAGGGCGAAAGCTTTTATGATGGTGCAGTAAGAGAGCTTTTTGAAGAAACCGGTATAAAAGGTAAAAATTTAAAGGAATTATATTATGCCATTTCGGGCGAGTGTATATATCAAGGGTATCTTTGTATAACAGATATAGAAAAGGATAAAATTGTATTACAGCCTGGAGAAACCATTGGGTACAAATGGGTATCCAAAGAAGAATTTCTTGAAGTTTATCATTCGGATAATTATATAAGGCATTTGAGAGAAAATTTAAGAGAGTTTGTAATAGAAAAGAATTTTATGTTATAGAACATAGCAATTATAAGCAAACAAAAGTCCCTCGTTAGTGAGGGACTTTTGTTTGCTTATAAATAAATCTGAATTGCGTCAAGGGTAGCAAGACCTTCCATGGAAGCAGTTGCTGTTCCACAAGCTGAAGCATATTTTAATGCATTGGCATAATCCTGATCTTTCATGTAGCTGGCAATAAAGCCGGCAACCATAGAATCACCGGAACCTACGGAATTTACATATCCTATATCCGGAGCTACTGCTCTGTGTACAGTACCTGTTTCGTCTATTAAGATAGAACCTTCTTTGTCCATTGAAACCAAAACATTACGAGCACCTACATCCTGTAAGAAACTGGCATATTTTATAATATCATCATCTGATTCTATGACAGCATCTTCGAATAGTTCGCTTAATTCCTGTCTGTTTGGTTTGACAAGGAATGGCTGATATTCTAAAGATTCTTTTAGAGCATCGCCGGAAGCGTCCACTATAGTATGGACATTTTTGCCCTGCAAATGGTCAAGTATCTGACTATAAACAGCAGGTGTGAGACCTTTGGAAAGACTACCTGACAATACAAGAAAGTCGCCATCCTGAATATTATCTAATTTGTACATAAATTCGGCTAATTCATCAGATGATATTGTAGGACCTTCTGCATTGAGTTCGGTCTTGGTATCAGCATTTATCTTAACATTAATTCGAGAATCACCATTTTTGACATTGACAAAATCAGTATTACATTTGGCTTCGTTTAACTGACGAATAATCTCGTTACCAGTGAAACCTCCTACGAATCCTAATGCAGTATTTTCTACTCCTAAATTACTAAGTACAAGAGATACATTTATACCCTTTCCACCAACAGATACCTGACTGCGTGATATTCTATTCAAAGCACCAAGTGTTATACTGTTTGAATAAAAGGTACAGTCAAGAGCTGGATTAAATGTAACAGTGTAAATCATTTTAAGCACAACCTTTCTGTAAAAATCTGTTAATACTATAATACCACTAAAAACAGTTTAAAAAAAGTAGAAATTGTGCTAAAATTGTCATAATATGCGGAATGTAAAATGGAGGAATGAAAATATGGATAAAAGAAGAATATGTAAACATAGGATTTTGGCTGGATTTTTGACATTTTTAATGTTCTGGTCTGTGTTTTTTACCGGAATTGGTTTTTCGATAAAAGGGGGCATTTTTAATGGTGGAAGCATTAAAGGTATAATAGAAAAGAATGGTTTTAATGAAATTCTTTATAATGTATGTGATGAATTTGTTGATAAAGAATTTAAGGATAAAGAATTTTC
>CAZESO010000003.1:0-7442 GCA_964515325.1 uncultured Roseburia sp.
ACAGAGCTTCCAGGTGTAGACACAGGTATCCTTGATCCTCGTGATACATATGCTGATGCTTCTCAGTGGGAAGAAAAAGCTAAAGATCTTGCTGGCAGATTCGTAAAGAACTTCGCTAAATACGAAGGAAACGAAGCTGGTAAGGCATTAGTTAAGGCTGGTCCACAGTTATAAGATTGAGTTTTAGTGTATATAACACATAAAATTAAAGATTTCCCTCTTTCAGAGTAATCTGGAAGAGGGATTTTTGCTTATTTGTATAGTTAATGTGACTAATTGAAAATTTATAGAGAAAAAAAATAAAGTTTATGTTATAATTGTAATAATTAATTTTTGTGAAACGGATAGATTGAGTTGTATTGTAACTGAAAAAGTGCAAAGGGGCGTGGGACTATGCAAAATGAAGATTACAGAAGACGGATAGAAGAAGAAATGGAAGAAGCACTTTTAAATGGTGAATTTAAAGTTTATCTTCAACCAAAAATAAATATGATAACATCAAAGGTTTATGGGGCGGAAGCGTTATCACGCTGGATACATCCGGTTTATGGTATGCGTATGCCAAATGAGTATATATCAATTTTTGAAGAGAATGGTTTTATTTTTAAATTAGATATGTATATGTTTGAGGAAATATGCAAATTAAAAGCTAAATGGCATGAAGAAGCAGTTGAATATTGTTCTATTCCTATATCAATAAATATGTCAAGACCACATTTGCTTAGAGAAGATATCGTAGGTGAGTTGTTAGAAATTGTGCAACGATATGGCATAAATACAGCGGAGATAGATATTGAGATAACAGAAACTATGTATTTGAAGGATCATAATGCATTGACGCAGGTTGTAGAAAAATTGCAGTCAAACGGATTTGTTGTTTCAATTGACGATTTTGGTTCGGGTTTTTCGGCACTGAATATGTTGAAGGATATACCTGTTAATATTATTAAAATTGATAAAGAATTCCTACAGTTGTCAGCTAATAGTGAACGTGGCAAAAAAGTAATAAAGAATATAATACGTTTATGTAAGGATTTGAAATTCAATGTTATGGTAGAAGGTGTGGAGACAGAAGAACAGCTGGGTTTCTTGGTAGGTTATGGCTGTGAAATAGCTCAGGGATTTTATTATTCAAGACCAGTTCCTGTGGAGGAATTTCAATTATATACAAATGAGCACTATACAGTATCTGTAGATATTATTAAATTTAGCTTTGACAATAATTATAAATCTGATGATGATCGCTATGAGGCTGAGTGTATTGGAAATAATTTTTCGTTTGTTAAAGGGATTTCACCATCAATAAATGCAATTCATTTTGGAGGTGGACGACATAATGAGAATTGTTTATCATTACCTACAGATATTTTGCATAATGATAGTTATTCGGTTTCTATGTGGGTGAAGGTAGATAAACTCGTTACATGGTCGGCTACAATATTTGGTGAGTATGAAAATGGATTTTTCCAATTTTGTCCATTGGCGGATGAAGGAGAATCATGCTTCAGAATAAGAGACAGAAGAGCTGTGGAAGGATGGTTTGATTCAGCGACTAAACCATTAGAGGTTGATAAATGGTATCATGTTGTGATAATGTATAATCGTATGGCTGGAAAGTCATCATTATACATAAATGGCCAATTGGTAGCAAATTGTGAAGATGTAGAAGCATTGTACTTCGTAAAAAGGATTTTTATTGGTAGTGATATTTATAAGGATTCATTTGAAGGAAGCATATGTGAACTTATATTTTATGATAAAGCATTGAAACAATCAGAAGTTGAGGAATTGTATGAAAGCTATGTTGGCATGGAAGATTTTGATGCATGGAGGAACTAGATTGTATGAACTTACTTACAATTAAGAATTTTTCAAAAGCAATTACTGATAAGGTTTTGTTTGAAAATACAGATTTTTCTATAAATGAAGGTGAAAAGATAGGTGTCATAGGAGTTAATGGAACCGGGAAATCCACACTTCTCAAAATTATAGCAGGAGTGATGGATACTGATGAAGGTGAAGTTGTTAAGGCAAACAAGGTGAAGATAAATTATTTATCACAGAATCCGCAGTTTGAGGAAGGCATTACTATTTATGATTATGTGATTTCTAAAAATGAAAATGAACATAATGCATGGAATGTTGAAGGTGAGGCCAAGAATATTTTAAATATTCTTGGTTTTACTGATTATAGTCAGGTGGTGGATGAGCTTTCGGGAGGGCAGAAGAAAAGAGTTGCCCTTGCGGCAACATTGCTTAGGGATTGTGATATTTTGATACTTGACGAACCGACTAACCATTTAGACAGTTATATGTCAGCGTGGCTTGAAGAATATTTAAAAAAGTCAAGAGCAGCACTTGTAATGGTTACACATGACAGATATTTTCTTGACAGAGTGTGTAATGGAATTGCAGAGATAGATGGTGGCAAAGTTTACAGATATACGGGCGGATATGAAAAGTTTCTTGAGGAGAAGACTTTGAGGGAAGATATTGCTATTGCCTCAGAAAGAAAGAGACAAAGCATACTTCGTGTTGAACTTGAGTGGATACAGAGAGGTGCCAGAGCAAGAAGCACTAAACAAAAAGCACATATTCAGCGATATGAAGCACTTAGAGATATGGAGGGTCCGAAGGTAACTGAAAAGTTACAAATGGGTTCGGTATCCAGCAGATTAGGCAATAAAACAATAGAATTAAGTAATATTTCTAAGAAATTTGGTGACAGGACTATTATAGAAGATTTTAACTATATTTTTCTTGCTGACGACAGAATTGGAATTGTTGGCGAAAATGGTTGTGGTAAGTCTACTCTTATGAAGATTATTACTGGAGCGATTGAGCCTGATAGTGGAGGTGTAGAGATAGGACAAACAGTTAAGATTGGATATTTCTCACAGGAGAATGAGTATCTTCCCGATGATATGAAGGTTATAGATTATATTAGAGATACTGCGGAATTTGTGGAGACGGAGGATGGAGTGATATCAGCTGTTAAAATGCTTGAAAGATTCTTGTTTAACAGTACATTGCAGTATCAGATGATTGGCAGACTTTCAGGTGGTGAGAAGAGAAGACTTTATCTTTTGAAGATTCTTATGGAAGCGCCAAATGTACTTATACTTGATGAGCCGACTAATGATTTGGATATTGCAACAATGATGATTCTTGAGGATTATCTTGATACATTTAATGGTATTGTAATATCTGTATCCCATGACAGATATTTTCTTAATAGAATGGCTACACGCATTTTTGCATACGAGAAGAACCCTGCTACAGGTCATATGACTATTAATCAATATGAAGGTAATTATGATGATTATATGTCAAAACGTCCGGCGCAGGAAGAATCAATGAATGGCAAAACTCAGGACAAGCCTAAGGCGGAGAAAGCAAATGTTAAGCCAAGAATAGAAAAGCTTAAAATGTCATACAAAGAGATGAAGGAATTTGAAACCATTGATGAAGATATTGCAAATCTCGAAGAAAAGATTGCTGGGCTTGAAAAGGAAATGGTTAAAAACGCCACAGATTTTGTCCAGCTTAATAAATGTGCTAAGGAAAAGGAAGAAGCAGAGAATTTGCTTGCGGAGAAGATGGACAGATGGGTTTATCTAAATGATTTGAATGACAGAATTATGAATGGGTAAAAAATGATTTACTTTAATTGGAAAATATGGTAAAGTGTATTTTGGAATATAACAAATGATAAGGGAGAGATGAATATGAGAACAAACAAATTAAAAATTATTATTCCATTAATTATTTTATTAGTAGTAGCAGTTGGTGCAGGAGTATTTTACTTTGTGAACAGAAAAGAACTTATTGATATTGAAATATCTGAGAACCCATATGGATTTGAATGGGGAATTAGTATGGCAGAAGTGGAAAGTCAATTAAGTGAAAAAGGTTTGTCAAAAAAGCTTGACTCTGTACAAAGTAAAATTATGCTTTCATGTACGGAATATAATTTTCAGGATATTGTAGGTTTGAATGTGAGAGTTGTGTTTATGTTTAATGATACAGATCAACTTACTGATGTGGCATATTTTTTTGAATATGAAGATGATGAAGTTGATGTATCAATAGAAGAGATGCAAATGAGTTTTGAAGCTGCATTGAATGAAAAATATGGCGAATATATAGAGTTTGATGATTTGGCAAAACATTGGATTGGGGAAAAAATGTTTGTTACAATGCTTGAACGTGAAGGGAGATTTACAGTAGAGTTTACGGATGTTAATAGTGAACCAGATATTGTTGATGCTTTGAAGGCTTTGAAATAAAGAACTACCACATTTGGAATAAAAGCCAAATGTGGTAGTTCTTTTTGTTTATATAAATTTATATCGTCACCCTCTGTTTCTTTAAAATCACATATGGTAATGCGATTAAAACGAAAACAATTGCAAATAGTATTGCAAATAAAATATTTTTATTACATTCCATAAAGAATTCAATAACCTTATACATGAAATGAGAATCGTTAGCTTTCATACTGTCAATAATTCTTGCAGGAAGCTGCATTAAAAACACAATACCCATCCAAATCATCCAGAAATATTTCGTACCAAATTTGGTATATAAAGAACCAAAAATTGTTTCTAATGCCACAAATACGCAAATGATTAACAGCATTATGTGTGGTTTAAATATTACAGCAATATTTGATTCCATTGGATATTCAGAAAAAAATGTATTGCAAACATATCTTTCTACAAAATTAAGACCATAAATTATTAGAATCATAAGAGTAGCTTTGATTGCTGAAACCATCATTAAGCCTGTAATTATATTACGTCTCTTTTGACTCATGGTAAGTGCATAATTGAAACTACTCATATATCCATAACTACCAAATAATGCGACAAATAATAATCCCATTAACGCCATTACAGTACCCATTTCAAAAGAGGTTAAATCCTCGGATTTATCAAATGTCATAACCAACCATAGTATAAGATGTCCAAAAGCGAACATAACAGCTGAGGCTGCTGGGAAAAACAATAACTCTTCTTTGTTTAACTTTAAGCATTTCTTTATAAAATTTAACATACTATCCCACCCTTCCTTATATACGCACTTCATGCTTGGCGAATTGAGATTTCATTTTTAATGCGCCCAAAGCATAGGTAATCATTCCTAAAACTACTGCAATAATAGTAGTGATTAATTCTTTCTTTCCAAAATCAGTTGGAATTTTATTGTCAGTCATAATTTTAAATGTGCCTGAAAAGAACAATAATACAAGAGGAATAATAATTGAGCAAATTGTTGAAATAGAATAGGATATTCCGACTTTTGCTCCTTTTTTCATATTCAGTGTTCCTGCAAATGATCCGATTCCTGCAGATATGGTTAAGGAGGCAACATAAGTAAGTATGCCTCTGATTGACTCAACAATGTTTTTTTCAGAAAGTAAAGCTAAAACAATTAATATTATAGTTAAAAATACAATCAATAAACTATTAAAAATATTTGCGCCTCTGAAAATATCTTTTCTAGTGCTTCCAAGTGATAGTGCAATGTCTGTCATAAATGGAATGCTCGAGAATGTAAATACTGACATAGATGCAATGCTTATCATCATAAAGTAAAACATAATATTGTTATTTATAATATCCTTGAGTGAGCCGGTACCTATACCAATTGACATAATCATACCGTATGTCATACAGGCAATTACCAAAGCTGAAGAGTTTTTTATGGCAGTGGTAGTCCAATAGTAGTATTTATTTTTCATAGACTAAACCCCCATTCCGCATAATGCCACAAATATATTCTGAAGATTAACAGGCTGAATGCTAACATCATATCCTTCCTTGATTTTTTCGCCTTCCTTCAATAATACAGTTACACCTTTGCTTCTACCGATGTTTTCTGTATTATGAATTGTAAGACCGGCTGTTGCAGCGTCTACATCTTCAGATTTACCACTTACATGGAATGCACGATCCGTAAGCTCGGCAGTGTTTTCTTTGAGAAGGATTTCGCCCTTTTTTACCATTATAACTTCTTCAAAAATATTGGCAGCTTCTTCAATAATATGAGTGGATATAATGAAAGCTCTGCCACTTTCTTCATATTCTGATAAAAGTAATTCATAAAAATATTTACGCATAATTACATCAAGTCCGGCAACCGGTTCATCAAGAAATGTGTAATCAGCTTTGCTTGCCATTGCCACGATAATTGTAACCATTGAAAGCATACCTTTTGAAATTTCTCCAAGCTTTTTCTTTGGTTCCAGCTCGAATTTCTCTACTAATTTCTCTGCCATAGCTTTGTCCCAGTTCTTATAATAAACTGATGCAAGCTTTAAATAGTCTTTTATTTTCATGGCAGCTAAACCATTACCATTGCTGCCTGGAGAAGTATTAAGCTCACGGGAAAAGCAGATTTTGTCTAAGGCATTTTGGTTTTCCCATACTTGTTCTCCGTCTACGGTAACTGAACCGGAAGTAGCAGGGTTTTGTGCTGATATAATAGAAAGCAATGTTGTTTTACCTGCGCCATTTCTTCCAATAAGACCATATATCTTACCTTTTTCCAGTGTAAGATTAATGTTCTTTAAAACTTCTTTATCCTTGTATTGTTTACATATATCTTTGCAAATAATATTTTCACTCATTTTAAAACCTCCATATAATCAGTTATTTGTGTTCTTCAATCATTTTGACAAGTTCGGCTTTTGTAATGCCAAGACTTTCAGCTTCGTCAACAATTCTTTTTATATAATTATCATAGAATTGTTCTTTTCTAGTATTTTTGATTTTTTCCTTTGCTCCTGTACTTACAAACATTCCAATCCCTCTTTTCTTATAAACGATACCGGCATCAACCAGTATATTGATTCCCTTTGCTGCTGTAGCAGGATTAATCGAGTAAAGCTTTGCAAGTTCATTGGTACTTGGAACTTTTTCTTCTTCCAAAATAATATCTCGCAAAATGTCGTTTTCAATCATTTCGCTAATTTGCAAGTAAATTGATTTTTCCTGCGTTAGAATTTCGTTCATGATATACTCCTTTCTAACCAACTTGGTTAAGTGGTTAATTACTTGTGTAACTAACCATAACACCTGACGAATGAAATGTCAATATCTTTTTATAAAACTTTCATAAGTTGGAAAAAGAGTGTTTTTTTGCTGTTTTTTTGTTAGTGTTGCATAATTTTTTTATATTTTTTTCTATTTGTCTAAAGTGGGAATGTTTGATAAAATTTAAGTAATTTAGGAACATAATATGAAAAATTAAAGATATAATCAGAAGTGAGGAGAGGCTATCACATATGAGTGGTATGAGAGGTATTGATACTCCTGTAAGGCAGGGGAGAAGAAGAGTTTTTAAAGAAGTGGCAAATTTAGCATTTCATTCAACAAATTTAAGGGATGATATGGAGGCTTTGCCATATAAGATAGTGGATTATGATGAAACAGATT
>CAZESO010000003.1:7452-9257 GCA_964515325.1 uncultured Roseburia sp.
ATGTTTATAGAGATAGAGCCATTGTAAGAGAGAGGATTCGTCTTGCTATGGGTATGAGTTTGCGTCCGGAAAACAGAGAGCGTCCTGCCCATTTAACTCAGGGTGTAGAAGAAAGTAATATTGATGAGAAGTATTATGAACCACCATTGATGCAGGTTATTCCATCTGCCTGTAATGCGTGTCCTGAGAATTGTTATGAAATCACAGATTCATGCATGGGGTGTCTTGCGCATCCTTGTCAGAGTGTTTGCCCTAAAGGTGCGATTACAATGGTAAAGGGGCGTTCGGTGATTGATCAGGATAAATGTATTAAATGCGGAAGGTGCCAGACGGTTTGTCCTTATGATGCTATTTGTCATAAAGAGCGTCCTTGTAAGGCTGCCTGTGGTATTGGTGCTATTAAATCTGATAGCAGAGGTCGAGCGATTATAGATAATGATATATGCGTATCATGTGGTCAGTGTATGGTTAGCTGTCCATTTGGAGCTATTGCAGATAAGTCACAGATTTTTCAGCTTATTAGGGCTATGCAGTCGGGAAGAAAGATTATCGCACAGGTGGCGCCTGCTTTTGTTGGACAGTTTGGACCAAAAGTTACAGCGGATATGTTTAAGACTGCTTTGAAGGAACTGGGATTTGCGGATGTGTATGAAACAGCTATTGGTGCAGATATTGGCTGTATGGAGGAAGCAAAGCATTATGTGGAGGAGGTTGCGACTGGAAATCAGGATTTCGCATTGACATCATGTTGTCCTTCGTGGTCGGTAATGGCGAAGAATTTGTTTCCGGAGACTATTGATAAGATAAGTAATGCATTGACACCTATGGTAGCAACTGCACGTATCATCAAGAAGGAACATCCTGATGCTTCGGTTGTGTTTATTGGACCATGTGCATCTAAGAAGTTGGAAGCTAGTAGAAGAACAGTACGTTCTGATGTGGATTTTGTAATTACATTTGAAGAATTGACTGGCATGTTTGAAGCTAAGGGTATTTTGCTTGAAGAGATAAAGGCAATGGATGAGATGAAGGATGCTACAGGTGCAGGACGTGGCTATGGTGTAGCGGGAGGTGTTGCAAATGCCATTAAAGAATGTATAGAAAGAGATTATCCGGGTACAGAGATTAAGATTGAACATGCAGAAAGTCTTGGGGAATGTAAGAAAATGTTGCTTATGGCTAAGGCTGGAAAGAAAAAGGGATGTCTTATTGAAGGGATGGCTTGTCCTGGTGGCTGCATCGCAGGTGCCGGAACTAATATTTCTATTCCACAGGCGATTAAAGAGGTGGATAAGTTTAAGAAAGCTGCTGAAAAACAGTTACCTACTGAAAAATGATAAACAAAATATTAATATTATAAATTAATTGAGTAAAGTTATAAAAATATATAATCACAAACTGTTTTTGTTGAAATTGTACGATATATATAGTATAATGTTGCATAGTTATGTGTAACTTTTATAAAAATTATTTTGGTAGGAAAATTTATGAAGAGAATTTGGAATTATATATCTGTAAGAAGTAAGGAAGTTTTGGCGACGGAAAAGTTGCTATCATTAACATCGCTTGCGCTTGGAGTGTTTCATATAGGTTTGTTGATGTTCTTTGTGTTTGTGGAAATGTACCAAATAGCAATTGTTAATGTGGCAAGTGTGATGGTATACATTTTTTGTTATTGGGCAATAAAAAAAGGGAAGCATTTATTGTTTATTTTTAACATAATGTATGTTGAGATAATGATATATTCAATTGTATCAACGTTGCTATTAGGAATTGATAGTGGATTTATGCTGTATCTAATAGCT
>CAZESO010000003.1:9267-31246 GCA_964515325.1 uncultured Roseburia sp.
AGCTATTTTGCCTTTGGGATACTATATTGCATACAATTTTCAAGATGAGTCGGAAGCGATTAATCCTATGATATATGTAATAGTAGCAGTTGTTGCTTTTTGGGTAACAAGAGTCATTCATAGATTTATTATGCCACCATATGCATTTGATAGTGTAATTGTGGATAGAGCTGTGTATATGGTTAACTATACGGTAATAGTAGTGGCGATTGTTGCGTTTTGCAGTACAATGCTTAGTAAGGTTAAGAATCTTGAGGAACAGCAAAGAATACAAAATGCGATATTGCAAGAGGTGTCAAGAATTGATCCGTTGACCGGGCTTGTAAACAGAAGAAGTATACAGGAACGTTATAAGGAAGCGGAGGATAATAAGGAAATATATGCTGTTATTCTTGGAGATATAGATGATTTCAAGAAAGTAAATGATACTTATGGGCATAATATTGGTGATAAGGTGTTGAAAGAGGTTGCAAGAATTTTTAAGCAGACTATTCGTAATGAAGATGTAGTCTGTAGATGGGGTGGAGAGGAAATTCTTATATTTCTTCCGGAAGCATCTAAGGAACAGGCGGTTGCTGTTTCGGAGAGAATATTGGAAAAGATAAGAAAAATTCAAATAGAAACAGAAAACAATCATAAGTTTTCGATTACTATGACACTGGGTGTGGCGGTTTCTGATGAAGCAGAAGGATTTAAAGCAATAGTAAAGAAGGCTGATGACAGATTGTATTTAGGTAAAAATTCAGGTAAAAATCAGATTGTTAGTAATTAAAAGGAGAAATGTATGATTATAGCAATACCGATTGAAGCGGACAGAAATATGGTGTGCATAAGTTTCGCAAGATGTCCATATTTTATGATTGCTGACACAAATAAGGATACTATAAGAATTGTAGATAATCCAGCGTTTGATATTGAGGGTGAAGCGGGTGTGAGAGCAGCGCAATTTATGATAGAGAGAAATGTTGATATGCTTATTACACCAAGATGTGGCAGGAAAGCGGCAGAACTTCTTAAAACGGCAGATGTTGCCATATACAAATCTTATGGTGACGATGCAAAGGATAATATGAGGCTTAGAGCAGGCGGGAAATTGGAAAAACTCACAAGTTTTACGGGAGATATATAGGATACAAATATTGACAAATTGTGCGAAAAGTGGTACTTTAGCAAGTGAGTTAGAAAGTGTTAAAATATTAGGAGGTACATATGAAAAAGTTTAAGGCGTTAATACTTGGTTCTATTATGGTATTTTCATTCGCAATGTTGACAGCATGTGGTGAAGTTCCTGAACCAACAGAAGATGATGTAATGGATGCACTTGTTGACGAGGATTTGATTACAAAGGAATTTAAAAAAGAAGGCGATTACGAGCTTAAGATTGATAAGATTAAGATTAATGATGATCAGGATAGAGCTACTGTTGACTGTACACTTACAGTTCAGAATGGTCCTATAAGTACATCTACAGAATATGAAGTTAAGTTTAAGATTAGAGATGATAAAGAATCTTGGAAGACAAAAAGTGCAGAAGTGGGTGAAGTAAAGACTGAACTTACAAAAGAAATCACAGATGAGGAAATCGAAGATGCTTTATCATGGGAGTCGATTAGTGTTGAAGATTATTATATATCTTTAAGTGATGATGATGTAGATTATAAAATCGGTAAGCATAATTTAGATAAAGAAAGTAATTCAGATACTGTTGTAATCACAGGTACATCAGATGAAGGATATCTTACTATATCTTTTGAAGTTGAATTTAAATTTGTATATTCAGGTGGTTGGTATGCGAGCTCTGAAAATGTTACAGATTCATCAGTTGAGTATGCTGAAGGATATGAAATTGATGAGATTTCTGATGAAGATTTCCAGACAATGTTGGCAGATGAATATGAAAGTATTTATGTAATGGGATATGGTTACGATGCAGATAGTGATGATGTAACAATTTCTGAAGTAAAATTAGATGAAATTGAATACAATGATAACTATTCATATGCGGATATATCATTTACAGTAGCTGAAGGTGATGTAGAGTTTACTGTGGATTCAGAAGTAACATTATACTATGATTTAGATGAAGAAGAGTGGGAATTCTACTACTTTAATGATTATGAAATAACATCATTTACATGTGGTTCTCAAGGAAAATGGACAGGTACAAATGATGAAGATACAGTAATAATCACAGTTGAAGACGAGTTATATGAAGATGATGACTATTTAAAAGCAACTGTTGATGTTACAACAAAAGATGGTGTGAAGTATAGCTATGCAGCATATGTTTCAGAATATGAGCCAGGTAACTTATATATGGCTATTATAGGTGATGAGTGGATTGTAGAGCCAACAGACACAACTGTTGAAATGTATACATATTATGGATATTATGATGAAGATATTACTACTTATACACCGGATTATACATACAAGAAGTTTACATTTACAAAACAGCAGTAGTTTGTTAATTAAGTGGCGCGTATAGCGCCACTTTAATAATGTAAAATATATAATTATGGAGGCGTTTATGAAAAACATTCAAAACAAGTGGATTAGAGCAGCTATTCCGGCGTTGTTACTTCATTGTAGCATTGGTACTGTTTATTGCTGGTCAATTTTCAGTCAGGAAATTGCAGATTACATCGGATTTTCTAAAGGTGCAACTGAATGGGCGTTCAGTTTCGCGATTTTCTTCTTAGGTATGTCTGCGGCATTCTTAGGAAATGTAGTTGAAAAAGACATTCACAAATCATCACTTATTGCAGCGATTTGTTTTGCAGTAGGTATGGCGGGCACAGGTGCATTTATTTATTTTGGTGGAACAGAAGCAGGTCATGGAAATATACTTACATTATTAGGTATTTATTTATGCTATGGTTTCATAATGGGTGTAGGTCTTGGTACAGGATATCTTTCACCGGTTAAGACTTTGATGTTGTGGTTCCAGGATAGAAAAGGTCTTGCAACAGGTCTTGCGGTAGCGGGTTTTGGTGCTGCTAAAGCGATTGCCAGCCCTATTATGCAGGCGATGTTAAATGGACTTGGCGATGGTGCTATTTACAAGATGTTCTTAATTCTTGCAGTTGTTTATTTTGTTATGATGTTTGTAGGTCATCTTCTTCTTGCTAAGCCGGAAGGTTGGCATGAACCACAGACAAAAGAAAAAGGACAAGGTATCATGGATGTTCTTAAGACTAGACCAATTGCTAACTATATTGGTATTTGGTTAATGTTCTATATCAACATTACATGTGGTCTTGCACTTATTTCACAGGAAAAGATGATAGTTAAGTGTATCGGTCTTGCAGGTTCAATTGGTGTTATTTCTACAGTTTCAGCTATCTTTAATGCAGGCGGACGTTTAGGTTTCTCTGCATGGGCTGATAAGATGAAGGATAGAAATACAATTTATAAGCTTATATTTATCATTTCAATTGTACTTACAGGTATTGTTATTTTAACAGGTGGTATTGAAAATGGTAATGGTAATACTGGATTAACAGTTCTTGTTCTTGCACTTATTATGATGGTAAATGCAGGATACGGTGGTGGTTTCTCCAATGTACCAACATTGCTTTCGGACCACTACGGAATGGGTAGTATCAGTGCAATTCACGGAATAACATTATCTGCGTGGGCGTTTGCAGGTCTTACAGGTAATCAGCTTGCAAATTTAATTGTAAGTAAGGTTGGTAAGACAATTGAAGTTGATGGAAATATGGTTAACCCAACAGGTTATCAGACAGTGTTATATGTAACACTTGTATTATACATAGTGGCATTATTATTAAGTATGTTCTTGGTTAAAGCACCACAGAAGGAAGAAAGCAAATAATAAAGGATGAAGAATTATGGTAAAACATATTAATTTATGGCAGTTAAAGGATGAATTAAGCGAGACAGAGGCAAGAAAAGTAAAAGAGGAAATTAAAGAAAATCTTGAAGCTTTAAAAGGAAAGATTCCGGGACTTGTAGATATTAAGGTTCAAATTGATTATCTCGCATCATCAAATGCGGATGTTATGCTTGATTCGTTGTTCGAAAATGAAGAGGCACTTAAAGGCTATGCGGTCCATCCTGAGCATGTTAAGGTTGCGGATGGTAATGTAAGACCTTATACAAAAACAAGAGTGTGTATGGATTATGAAGTGTAAACTTTATGATTATGAAATAATTTAGGTAGACGAAATACTGAAAATGTGTTATTATGAACTTAGAGTTAGTGTGTAAATAGATAATTTAGACATTATCACCTTCTTTTCATTATACTTACTATTGTAAAGGGCGCAGGCGCTTGGATATCCCAAACGCCTGCGCTCTTGTTAATAAATTTCAAATGTGACTGTGACACTTGCTTCACGACCTAAGAGGTCTTTAACTGAAAGAGTAATATTTTCATAGGTACCTCGTTTTTTGAATATTGAATTGTCTGAAACCATAATGGTGTCGGTTATGTCATTTCTGCATGTATCTATAGCTGACACATCAGCATACAAGTGGAAATCTGATGGTGTACAACCACCGGGAACTCTGATGATTCCGTCAGCGGGAATTGTTATTTCCGGATGATAATTGTTCCAAGGGTTGTTAGGGTCGGGGTCTGTAGGGTCCCATGCTACCCATAAATATTTTATTATATAAAGTCCACTTTCAGGGTTCTCAGCAAGAGGAAACCTGGCTTCTATGTATTCGCCGCAATCTTCAGGGATTGCATCTTCATTAATCTTTATAACCTCCGGTTTGCCGAGAGGATCTGCACTTGCATCTGACTTAATGATGGATACAGGTGTGCCGGTAGGACAGTTCTCGAAAATCCATTTAGAATCAGCCACAGTAAGCCTTATACATCCCAAAGAGGCATCTTCTCCTAATTTGTTAAATTCAGAAACTTTGACTTTTGATTTAGTGTATTGAACAAGTGAATCTGAATATACACTATAAACAGGTGAAGGAAATTCGCCTTCATTTATGTTGAAATCTAAAGCTACAGGTGTGGAATGAAACATAATGTCTGAGTAAATGAAATATGAATATTGACTATATGTCCAATCGACCATTCGACACCATATATGAGCTGTCTGTAGATTGAAATTGCCAAGTGGTGTAGGTTCCGGATATTCTTCTGTAGCTAAGCCGGAAGAACAAGTCATTGCCTTATAAGGGATAGTGAATTGACCGTTTTGGTCTTTGGCAAAAACAGTAACAACATTTGTACCGATATTTACCTGAACTGAAAAGTTAATTTCTCCGGGAATAATCTCGACATCAGGTGTGACAAATTCTTCCTTGGTAGTTGGTTCTTCGAAAGAAAAAGTTTCCTCGGTAGGTGCTTCTGTACTTGAAGAAGCTTCATTACTGTCTGCAATCTGTGTATTATTTGTAATATTTTGGGTTTCATTTTGCTTTGAGTTATGCATAGTAATGATTCCGGTTGAAATAAATAGTATTAAACTTATGCCAAATAACACAAAAGCGATTATGTGAAGGGTTTTCTTGGTTGATTTATTCATAATGCCTCCTCTTGAGGCGATATATCGCCATATTATGTTAATAGTCGGTGAGTATTATACTATCATTTTGCATAAAAATAAAGATTTATTTTGAAAAAACTCTTTAATTAGTGACAAATAATTGATTTTGTTGTATACTGTAAAAGTGTGAGTTGTACTGTTTTTTGGACAGTTTTCGTGAAAAATGGAGGTCGACGATGCCTAAATCTTATAATCAAAAGCTGAAAATATTGTATATTATGTCGGAGCTTATGGATAAGACGGATGAGAAACATAGCCTTAGTACTAAAAGCTTGATTGATATGCTTGAGAAAAATGGAATAACAGCGGAAAGAAAAAGTATATATGACGATATTGAAAGTCTGAGATTGTTTGGGATGGATATAGAACTTAGAAAAGAAGCGCCAAAAGGTTATTATCTGGCTTCCAGAAAGTTTGAACTTCCTGAACTTAAGCTTTTGGTCGATTCAGTTCAATCGTCTAAATTTTTGACAGAGAAGAAGTCAAGAGAGCTTATTAAAAAACTTGAAAGCTTAACCAGTGCATATGAAGCCGGTTGCTTGCAGAGACAGGTTATAGTTTCTAACAGAATTAAGACGATGAACGAAAGTATATACTATAATGTTGATAAATTGCACGAGGCGATATTGGCAGATAAGACTATAAGATTTCAGTATTCTGAATGGACAGTGCAGAAAGAATTGAAGTTAAAGAAAAACGGCAGTAAATACGAAGTTAGTCCTTTTGCTCTTAATTTTAATGATGATAATTATTATCTTGTAGGATATGATAAGGCTTCAGGAAATGTGAAGCATTATAGGATTGATAAGATGAAATCCATAGAGATAACAAATCTTCCAAGAGAAGGCAAGAATTTGTTTAAAGATTTTGATAATGGTATATTTGCAAAGAAGACCTTTGGAATGTATGGCGGAGAAGAAAAGGAAATTGTTTTAAATTGTGATAATAAACTGGCTGGAGTTATTATAGACAGATTTGGTAAGGATGTTTATATGAGGCCGGTGGATGATGAAATTTTTAAAGTTGTGGTAAAGGTGAATGTAAGTAATCAGTTTTTTGGTTGGTTATGTGGTATAGGAAAGGGCGTAAAAATAGTTGAACCCGAAAGTGTTGTGAAGGATTATAAGAAACACTTGAAGGAATTAATTAAAGAATATAAGTGATTTGAAAGGCGAAAAGCGAAATGAGAGAGTTGTATACTAACGACGAAAAAGATTATGATGCAAGTCTCCCCGTAGTTGTACGAAAAGCATGTAGGGCAGTTATTATGAAAGACGGTCTGGTGGCAACTGTGCATAGTGTTAAACATGGTTATTATAAATTCCCCGGAGGCGGAATGGAAGCAGATGAATCCATGGAGGAAACACTTATAAGAGAAACTTTGGAGGAGACAGGACTTAGGATTATACCGGAATCTATACGAGAATTTGGTTATACGGAAGAAGTCAGAAAAGATAAGTATGACAAAGCTATTTTTAACCATTTTTCGTATTACTTCTTTGCGGAAGTAGAAGATACTGTTGAGAATCAAAAGCTTGATAAGTATGAGAGAGAAGAGGGGTATAAGCTTAGCTGGGTAACGGTAGAAGAAGCTATCGAAGCAAATAGCAAAATGTCCGGAAAGACTGTTCCTTCTCATTCTATTCGTGACAACAAAATTTTCGCTTTAATTAAAAACCTTTCAAGTACATGTAAATATAGTAAGAAATGTGGTGCCTGTAAGTATCAGGGTGTGGAATATGAGAAACAGCTTGAAAATAAGCAGGAGATAATAGATGGTTTGTTGAAGAAGATATGTAAGCCTGAACCTGTTATAGGTATGAATATTCCATACAATTATAGGAATAAAGTGCATGCAGTATTTGACAAGAATAAAAGTGGAGAAATTATATCCGGGATATATGAGAGAGGAACTCATAATGTGGTTCCTATAGACTATTGTCAGATAGAAGATTACAGAGCGGACATGATTATGGCTAGTGTAAGAAAGCTTGCCAAAGAGTTTAAGATTAAGACATATAATGAGGATACAGGATATGGATTTCTTCGTCATGTGCTCATAAGAACCGGAAATAGAACAGGAGAGATAATGGTAGTGCTGGTGGTTGCATCACCGATATTCCCTTCTAAGAATAATTTTATAAATGAATTGAGAAAACTGCATCCATACATTACAACAGTTGTTGTTAATGTTAATGCCAAGAAGACTAGCTTTGTTCTTGGAGAGAAGGAAACCACAGCATACGGAATGGGTTTTATTTATGATATTTTGTGTGGATGTAAGTTTAAGATTTCACCAAGATCATTTTATCAGATAAATCCGATTCAAACGGAGCTTCTCTACACCAAAGCTATAGAGATGGCTGGATTTAAAGGGAATGAAAGGGTTATTGATGCTTATTGTGGGATTGGTACCATAGGCATAATTATGTCAAAGAGGGTCAAAAACGTTATAGGCGTTGAATTGAATAAAGATGCTGTGAAAGATGCCATTGTTAATGCTAAGATAAATAAAATTGAAAATATTAGATTTGTCAATGAAGATGCAGGCAAATTTATGGTAAAGCTGGCATCCCGTGGCGAAAAAGTAGATGTGGTGGTGATGGATCCGCCTCGTTCGGGAAGTGATGAGAGGTTTTTATCATCGGTCAGCAGACTGTCGCCTAAGAAAATTGTATATATATCCTGTGGACCGGAGACAATGGTGAGAGATATAAAATATTTGATGGGAAGAGGTTATAAAGTTATAAAAGCACAACCTGTGGATATGTTTCCGCACACAAGTCATATAGAATGTATAACATTACTTGAAAAGTAATTAAATGGAGGAGCTAATGGAAAAATTTTTTAAATTAAAAGAAAACAATACAAATGTTAAAACAGAGGTAATTGCAGGTATTACAACGTTTATGACAATGGCATATATTCTTGCGGTTAACCCGGATATATTATCGGCAGCAGGCATGGATAAGGGTGCTGTGTTTACAGCTACGGCTATATCAGCATGTATTGCTACGCTGTTGATGGCATTGTTTGCTAATTATCCTTTTGTGTTGGCTCCGGGTATGGGACTCAATGCTTATTTTGCATATACAGTTGTAATAGGTATGGGTTTTTCGTGGCAGATGGCTTTAACAGCAGTATTTTTTGAAGGTATTATATTTATAATATTGTCACTCACAAATATTCGTGAAGCTATATTTAATGCAATACCAATGAATTTAAAGCATGCAGTGTCGGTTGGCATTGGTTTGTACATTGCTTTTATTGGATTACAGAATGCGAAAGTAGTTGTGGATTCATCAACACTTGTGACTATATTTTCGTTCAAGAATTCTATTAAATCAGGAACATTTACAACAGAAGGAATAACAGTGTTTCTAGCACTTTTGGGTATTATAATAACAGCGGTTCTTATGATTAAGAAGGTTAAAGGTAATATTCTCTGGGGAATAGTTATAACTTGGGTTCTTGGTATAATATGTGAACTTACAGGGTTATATAAGCCTGATGCGACGGTTGGAGCATATAGTCTTATTCCGGATTTTAGTAGTGGAATATCTGTTCCAAGTATTAAGCCAATATTGGGAAAACTTGATTTTAGTAAGGTATTAACATTGGACTTTGTGGTTGTAATGTTTGCATTTTTGTTTGTAGATTTATTTGATACACTTGGAACTTTAATTGGTGTAGCATCAAAAGCAGATATGCTTGATGAGAAAGGCAGATTGCCTCGAATTAAAGGTGCATTGATGGCTGATGCTGTAGGTACAACAGCAGGTGCTGTTCTTGGTACATCTACAGTTACAACATTTGTTGAAAGTGCGTCAGGTGTAGCAGAAGGCGGAAGAACCGGACTTACAGCTGTGGTATCTGCGTTATTGTTCGGTTTGTCGCTGTTCTTATCGCCGATATTCCTTGCAATACCATCATTTGCTACAGCTCCTGCACTTATTATGGTAGGTTTCCTTATGATGACATCGATTACAAAAGTGGATTTTGAAGATTATACAGAAGCGATACCTGCGTTTATGGCGATAATGGCAATGCCATTTATGTATAGTATTTCAGAAGGTATTTCTATGGGCATTATTTCGTATACAATTATTAAACTTGTATCAGGAAGACGCAAAGAAATTTCACCATTAATGTATGTTTTAACGGTGTTGTTCATATTGAAATATGTAATGATTTAATAGGCGAAAGAAAAGAGGAGACCGGGGATGAATGTAGAAAAGATAGAGATAAATGTTCCGTATGAAATATTTGATTGCAAGAAGGATGATACCAAAGCAATGTTGACAGCCTTTGTGGATGAAGATTGTAGGGAGGCAAAGCCTGCAGTTATCGTGTGTCCCGGTGGTGCTTACTTTTTCTTGTGCGACAGGGAGGGTGAACCTGTTGCCAGAGAATATGCGGAAAATGGTATAAGAGCATTTATGCTGGAGTATTCGGTTCAGCCCAATGTGTTCCCGGCGGCGCTTATGGAGCTTGCAACCGCTATAAAGTATGTTCGTGATAACAGTGAAAAATATGGTGTTAATCCTAATGAAATATATATTTGTGGTTTTTCGGCGGGTGGACATTTATGCGCGTCTATGGGTACGTTATTTAATAAAGGTTTTTTGGAGAAAGCTTTAGGGGTAGGAAAAGAGGAAATTAGACCTGACGGAGTTATCTTGAGTTATCCGGTTATAACAGCGGGAGAATATACACATCGTGATTCGTGTTATAATCTTTTGCAGATGGAGAATGTAGAGGAAAGTGAATATTTTAAATATATTTCAATAGAGAAGCAGGTAGATGAGGAAAGCTCGCCTGCGTTTATATGGACAACTGTAGATGATACGTTGGTGCCAATGGAAAATTCAATGTTAATGGTGAAAGCTCTTAGGGATTCAGGGGTGAATGTGGAGTTTCATTTGTTTCCGGTAGGTGACCATGGATTGTCAACAGCATCAGAAAATGTAATGTTGGAACCGGGAGAAAAATCTCTTTATAACTATGTGCATAAATGGTTTGGAATGTCGGTGGATTGGATAAAGAACAGGAAGGTGTAGCGAACGTGAAAAAAAGGGTAAGCATTATTCTGTTATTTGTAATGATTGTGGGAATTATGGCAAAGGTTTTTGCAGGAGAAGTGGATTCTTCTCAGGAGGAAACAGATAATTTTGAAACAGAAACATTGAAAGTGGCTTATATACCGAAAATGAAGCCTTTGTCTTTTAAAAATACAGAGACGGGACAGTTTGATGGAATTGCAAGAGAAATATTTGACAAAGTCTCAGAAGTTTCTGGATTGAAATTTGAATATGTGGAGTTGCCGGAGGGAGATATATCATACGAATATCTCTTGGAAAATGATATTGATTTGATAACCGGTGTGGAATACAACAGTACTAATGTTAAAGTAAGTGGAATGCATATGAGCACTGTGTATTTGGATTCGAGAAAAGTTCTTATATCAAAAAGTGAAACAATATTTGATAAGGATAAGAAATTTACAGTTGGAGTTGTTACCGGTTCACAGACCATGAAGAAAGCTTTTAAAAATGATTACCCTAATGCGGAGATTATTGATTACGACAGTATAGAAGGTAGCTTTGCAGCCATAAGAAATGGCCAAGTGGATTTTGTTTTACATAACCAATATATAGCAGAATATATGTTGGCAAATCCTAGAAATGAAGGGTTGAAGGTTGTGCAGATTGAAAGCATAGCACATCAACAATGTTTTTCGGCAATATATGATAAAAATGACACTACAGGAGTGGAAGCGGCAGAGGCAGCGGCGCTTATTGAAATAATAGATGCTGCTTTGACGGAAATTTCAGAAGATGAGATTGAAGAAATAATAATAAAAGAAACAATTGAAAATAGATATGAGTATGATTTCTCTGATATAGCATATAAACATCGAGTATTGTTATATACTGTGTTTATAGTATCTGTGGCTATGATTATCTTTTTTGTATATACAAGATATGTTAAGAATAAAAATAATAAACTTAAAAGAGCAGAGGAAGAAAAACAAATCCTTTTGCAGAGGAGATATCAGCTTGTAATAGATAATTCGGACGATATGATATATGAAATCAGCATGAAAGGTGATGCTTGTGTTGTATCGGATAAGATAAGAGAAAAGTTTGGATGGGATATACCTAAACAGGTAGATAATCTGACTGTGCATAAATTTATGGAAATATTGCATGTTCATCCTGATGATGCTGAAATGTTTGAAAAAACAACTCTTGGTGTTGCGATGGATGCAGGTAAGGATGATGTAATTGTAAGAATGAAGCGTCAGGATGGCGTATATATATGGTGCAGGGTTACAAGGCTTCCGCTCATAGGCATGGATAATACACTTGTGTCCATTGTGGGGAAGATAGAAGATGTGGATGATGAGATAAGAGAAAGAGAATTTCTTAAGGTGCAGTCTCAGACGGACAGGTTGACAGGACTTTTGATTAAACAGATTTTTGAAGCGGAAGTAAGAAAATATCTGGATACGAATTTTGCATATTCGTCAAGTTTTATATTTGTAGATATGGATCACTTTAAAGAAATTAATGATAAATTAGGTCATTCTATGGGGGATGAGGCTATCGTGGAAACTTCAGATAGATTGAAGGAAGTGTTCAATGAATTTGATAGTATTACAAGGTTTGGTGGAGATGAGTTTTGCGTATTTGTAAAAAATATGCCAAAAGACAAGATTGAACAAATTGCCAATCGTGCTGTAGATAAACTTGCTGCAATCTATTACAATGAAAAGCATAAGGTAAAAATTACAGCTAGTATAGGTATAGCGTTTAGCAATAAAAAGAATGTTACATATGAAGAGATGTTTAAAGTGGCGGATGAAGCTATGTATGAAGCGAAAGAAGCAGGAAGAAACAGAATGATTTTTAAAGTTATTGAATAAAAAAAATATATGTGATATAATGGCAATAATATATTAAGTGAGTACAATTGAACAAGGAGGAGAATACTATGGAAAGCAAGGAGAAGCTGGAAACAGGTGTGAACTCTCAAGAAAATCCTAGCACAGATGTGGCATTTGAACCGTATTTTGATGATGGTACAGAGATGGGCGTGAAAATTAGTGATGATGTCCAGAGTATGAAGTTGAATGAGGATATTGTTGCTCCTGAAAAGGATGTTCCAATAGAGGAAACTGTTGTGGAAGATGTAGGAGAAGTAAAGGTAGATAATGTTTTGCCGGAGGTAGATAAACCGGCTGGTGAAGTGAAGAAGAAAAAGAAGAAGAGACCACCAGAAGCAGGAACGCAGAAGAAACCGGCAAATGGAAAAAGTAAAAGACCTGAGGATGGGGCTAAGAAGAAACGTCCGGCAGGAAGTAAGCCTGAAGGTGAAAAGTCGGAGAGAGTTTTATCAGAAGGAAATAAACCGGCTGGTGAAGTGAAGAAGAAAAAGAAGAAGAGACCACCGGAAGCTGGAACACATAAGAGGCCGGAAGATGGAACACATAAGAGACCTGAGGATGGAGCTAAGAAGAAACGTCCGACAGGAAGTAAAACATCAGGTAAACCGGTAGGTAACAAGCCGGGAAGTAAGAAGTCGTCTAAGAAGAAGCCTATAAAGAAAGGCAGAAAGATAAGTCTTAAAACGCAGCTTATTGCTATGGTGGTAGTGCCTATATTGCTGGTGGGTATAGTTCTTACGGTCAATACGGCGACAACTCTTAGGGAGAATATAGTAGAGACTGAGAAGGATGGTCTCAAGACAACGGCTATTACATTGAAGAGTACATTTGAGGGCATGGCTGGAAATGATACAAGTTATGTTGAGAGATCTTCGATGATTTATCAGGGCGATATTAGAATTACAGGTAAGGATTCAATAGTGGAGAAGATTGCGGCTAATGGTAATGTTCAGGTATCGTTTGTATTTGGCAATAAGAGAATTCTTACATCATTTACAGATGCTGATGGTAATCCTTTAACGCAGGATGGCTTGAATGGCAATAATCAGATTGATGATGAAATTTATCAGAAAGTTGTAGTAGGCGGAGAAGAGTATTTTGATACATCGGTCGAATTACAAGGAGAAGAATACTATGGATACTATCTCCCACTGAAGAATAATGAAGGTGAGAAGAACGAAGAAACGGTTGGTCTTATTTTCGTAGGTAGAAATAGTGAAGAAATTGAATCTCTTATTACAGGTGTGATTTTTAAAGCGGCAGTTATCTGTGCTGTACTTACAGCTGTTGCTATATTTGCAGCGTTATACATAGCTACTAATATTTCTAAGATGATAAATAGAGTAGCAGGAAGTCTTGCTAAAATAGCGGATGGTAATCTTGTGGTGGATATTGATGAAAGAATATTGGCAAAGGGCAATGAGATTGGTATGATTGGTAGGGCTTCTGACAGACTTAAAGATAGTTTGAGTGGTATTGTTGGAAATATCAAAGAATCAGTAGATGTACTTACATTATCTGCTTCGAACCTTGAAGGTACTTCGGACAGAACTAATACTACTATGATAGAAGTTAGTAAAGCTGTTGAAGAAATTGCGGATAGTGCTGGTGTACAAGCAGCTGAGACAGAAAAGGCTACTACAAGTGCTATGGATATGGGGGCTCTTATTGAGAATGTTATACATAATGTAGAAGAGCTTCAGTCTAATGCCAAAGCAATGGGTGAGGCTGAAAAGGCTTCGACAGAAATTATTGGAGAACTTAGCAAATCTAATGACAGAACAATTGAGGCTGTTGAAAGAATTGCAGAACAGGCTGAATATACTAATGTTTCGGCTCAGAAGATTAAGAAGGCAGTTGCTCTTATTACTTCTATTGCAGATGAAACAGCACTCCTTTCGTTGAATGCTTCTATTGAAGCGGCAAGAGCTGGTGAAGCTGGTAGAGGATTTGCTGTAGTTGCATCTGAGATTTCTAAGCTTGCAGAACAGTCGAATAATTCTGCAACAGAGATTGAAAAAATTATTAACGAACTCCTTGTTGAATCTAATAAGACGGTAGATATCATGGATGAAGTTAAAGAGATAGTTGGGGAACAAGAAGAAAAACTTAATATGACAAAAGCTGAGTTTGAAAATGTTAGTAGGGGTATTGAGTCTTCGGTTGGAAGTGTGGAAAATATTTCTGGTAGAATTGTTGAACTTGATATCGCTAAGAATGCTATTATTGATGTTATCCAAAGTCTCTCTGCAATATCAGAAGAGAATGCCGCGGCAACAGAAGAGACAAGTGCATCTGTACAGGAATTAGACAGTACAGTTGGAAGCTTGTCGGAAGCTGCAAAGGATCTTAAGGTGATAGCAGAACAGTTGGATCAGCAGATAAGCGTATTTTCTGTATAGTACAAGAATGGATATAGGCAAAAAAAAGGTAAGCTACGGAAGTAACTTGCCTTTTTTGGACTTTGAGAAAAAAATAAAGTAAAGCTAAAGAAAATAAAAAATATAAAAAAAATATAAAAAAATAATAAAAAATACTTGTGCATTTTTAAAAAGTATGATAGTATTACTGCAAGCGAAATGTAATTTTGTTTATAAAAATTTTATAAATATACGAAAAGAAACGTAAATAAAGTATGAAATTTTTGTGAAATGCAGAAACTTGCTGAAGAAAAAATTAGGAAAGGCTTTGAACGATAATGGCTGGTTACAGAAAAAGAATACGTCTTGGTGATGTGCTTGTTGAATATGATTACATCACACAGGAACAATTGGATGATGCGTTAGAGCAACAGAAAGAAAAAGGCCTGCTCTTAGGTGAGATGCTTATTGAGTTGGGGTATATTAAAGAAGAAGAGATTATGAACGCCTTACAGACACAGTTGGGCATTGAGTTCGTAGATCTTAGAAGTTATGAGATTGATGAGGTTGCTGTTAATTTGGCTAATGAGCAATTAGTTCGTAAGTATAAGCTCATACCGATAGCGATATCTAAGCATGCTGCTAATGTTCTTATTGTAGCCATGTCTGATCCGTTGAATATTTTTGCAATGGATGACTTGAGCATTGTAACCGGTATGCAGATAGAACCTGTGCTTGCAATGTCATCTCATATTAATATGATGATTGACAAGTACTTTGGTAAGCAGGAAGCTCAGTCGATGGCTGAACAGTTTAAGAAGGAACAGGAAGCTTACCTTGGACTAGGTGATGAAGATGAAGATTCATTAAGAAGAGAAGATGTTGAGAATTCACCTATTGTACAGTTGGTTAAGAACGTTATCGAACAGGGTGTTAGACAGAGAGCCAGTGATATACATATAGAACCTTTTGAGTTCAACGTAAGAATTAGATACCGTGTAGATGGTAACTTACGAGAAGTTATGACATATGATAAAGCATTATTCTCGGCGATTATAGCCAGAATTAAGATTATATCTAATATGGATATTTCGGAAAAGAGAAAGCCACAGGATGGTCGTATCACTTTGATGGTAGATATGAGAGAGTGGGATATAAGAGTTTCCTGCCTTCCTACAGTATATGGCGAGAAGGTCGTTATGCGTCTTGCATCGAAGGAAGGTTTTAAAAAGGATAAGAAGGATCTTGGTATGAGACCGGAGGATCTTGAGAAGTTTGACAACATCTTGAAGAACCCTAATGGTATTATTCTTGTAACAGGACCAACAGGTAGTGGTAAGTCTACTACCCTTTATACAGCGTTAAGTGAATTAAATACAGAAGATGTTAATATTGTAACGGTAGAAGACCCTGTAGAAGCAAATATTGATGGTGTTAATCAGGTTAACGTTAATGTTAAGGCTGATATGACATTTGCCAGTGGTTTGCGTTCTATCTTGCGTCAGGACCCTGATATCATCATGATCGGTGAGATTCGTGATGGTGAGACTGCTGAGATTGCCGTTAGAGCATCTATCACAGGTCACTTGGTTGTTAGTACACTTCATACTAACAGTACAGCGGGTACAGTAGGTCGTCTTATTGATATGGGTATTGAGCCTTATCTTTTAGGTGACTCCCTTGTTGGTATTATTGCACAGCGACTTGTTCGTAGATTGTGTAAATGTTGTCAGTCAAGACCGGCTACACCGGATGAGAAGAGACAGCTTGGAGTTCCGGCAACAGAGAATCTTATGATTAATGATCCGGTAGGTTGTCAGGAATGTGGTGACACAGGATATCGTGGACGTATTGGTATCTACGAAATTATGACTATTACGAAGAAGATTAGAAACTTAATCGCAGATGGTGCCGGTGCGGATGAGCTTAAAGCGGCAGCTGAATCGGAAGGTATGAGTTCCCTTAGAAGTTCAGCGGCTAAGTATGTTAAAGAAGGCGTAACTTCGTTTAGTGAAATGATTAAGGTTACATATAGTGCAGACGAGGAATAAAGGAGATAACATGGTTACAATAGAAGAATTGATGAAACAGGCTGAAGATGTTCAGGCATCCGATGTGCATATTACAGTAGGTGTCCCACCTAAATACAGAGTGGCAGGTAAGCTTATTGATATGAATTATCCTAAGCTTACACCGGCGGACACAGAGGCTATTATCAGTCCTATTATTAATGATAACAGAAGAAGAACTTTAGAGGAAAAAGGTGAAGTTGACTTTTCTTTCGCTTTGCCTGGAATGGGACGATACAGAGTAAATGCTTTTAAGCAGAGAGGAACTTTGGCAGCTGCTCTTCGTTTGGTTAACTCGAAGATACCTAGTGCGGAAGAATTAGAGATACCACCATCAGTTGTTGAATTATACAAGAAGAAGAGAGGTCTTGTATTGGTAACAGGACCAACAGGTAGTGGTAAGTCTACAACTTTGGCGGCTATTATAGATAAGATTAATGAAAATAACAATTCTCATGTTATTACATTGGAAGACCCTATCGAATATGTACACAATCATAAGAAATCGATGGTTAACCAGAGAGAGGTTGGTAACGATACTAATTCATATGCCAATGCTTTAAGAGCAGCACTCCGTGAAGACCCTGATGTTATTCTTGTCGGAGAAATGCGTGACCTCGAGACTATCTCGACAGCTATTACAGCGGCTGAAACAGGTCACTTGGTATTTTCAACATTACATACAATTGGTGCGGCGGCTACAATCGATCGTATTATCGACGTATATCCACCACATCAGCAGGAACAGATTAGAGTACAGTTGGCGATGGTATTGGAATGTGTTATTTCACAGCAGCTTGTGCCAACGCTTAGAGGTGACAAGCGAGTAGCGGCCTTCGAAGTATTACATACAAACAGTGCGATTAAGAACCTTATCAGAGAGAATAAGTCATTCCAGATTACATCTATGATGCAGACTAACAAGAAGTTAGGTATGCAGACTATGGATGATGCATTATTTGAATTATACAGAATGGGTATTATTGCATCAGAAACAGCTCTTGAGTTTGCACAGGATTATGCAGCACTCAAGAAGAAGCTTATGTTTTAATTGAAAGGAATGGTAGGAAAAGATGGCACAATTTACATATGAAGTAATTGCCAGTGATGGCAAGAATAAAAGAGGTACTGTGGAAGCAGATTCTCTTGAAAAAGCAAGAGACATACTCCGTGGTGAAGGAAACACAATACTTAAGATAAGTGAAGCTGGTATGCTTAATCAGGATCTTAAGATTGGTGGAGGCGTTAAGAAAGCTAATTCTAGAGATTTATCGGTATTCTGTAGGCAGTTTGTAAGTATATTAAGAGCCGGTGTTACAATCGTTACTGCTCTTGGTATGTTATCAGATCAGACAGAAAGTAAGGTGTTAAAAGGCGCCGTTATGAACATTAAGAATAATGTTGAAAAGGGTGATACACTTACAATTGCTATGAAGAAGGAAAAAGAAGTATTTCCTGGAATTCTTATCAGTATGATTGAAGCCGGTGAGGCTTCAGGTAGTTTGGAAGTAGCTTTAGAGAGAATGAGTACTCACTTTGAAAAGGATGCTAAGATTAAGGGTATGGTTAAGAAAGCATTGATGTATCCTTGTGTGCTTATATTGGTATGTATAGCGGTTTGTGTAGTTATGCTTGTGGTAGTTATACCTAATTTTGAAACAATGTTTGAACAGGTAGGCGGTGATTTACCGGCGTTTACTAAAGCGGTAGTTGCGCTTAGTGATTCGTTGCAGAAGAATTGGTATTTTTGGATTATTGGTATTGTTGCGGTAGTTGCAGTATTTTCGTGGTATAAAAATACAGAGGATGGCTCTAGAAATGTTGCCAGATGGATGATGAAGGTTCCGGTATTTGGTATGCTGGGTGTAAAAACAGCTTGCTCAAGATTTGCAAGAACTTTGTCCACACTTATTGCGGCAGGTATGCCGATGATTGAAGCTATAGAGATTACAGCTAAGACTGTAGATAATGTACTCTTTAGAGATGCAATAGAGGAAGCTGCGAGACAGGTTCAGAGAGGTATGGTGTTATCTACACCTCTTAAGGCATCAGGACTCTTCCCACCAATGATTATGCATATGCTTGCTATCGGTGAAGAGACGGGTAATATGGAAGATATGCTTACAAATGCAGCAGATTATTATGATGAAGAAGTTGAGATGACAACTCAGCAGGCTACATCACTTATGGAACCATTGATTATCGTATTTATGGCAGGTATCGTATGTTTGCTTATTGCAGCTATTTACGGACCAATGATGTCATTGTATGATACTTTAGGTTAAAAAAAGTGTTTAAAGACACTTGAAAGAATTGTTTAACAATTCTTTCTTGAAAATCAAGGATATATCCGGATTGCCCGAGTTCGGTTATATTATATATTAAAAATTATTTAACAAAAAAGGAGAAAAAATTATGAACAAAATGAACAACAAAGGTTTCTCATTAGTAGAACTTATCGTAGTTATTGCTATTATGGCAGTACTCATGGGTGTATTAGCACCAACATTAATCGGTAACATTGAAAAGTCGAGAGAGTCTACAGACTTACAGAATCTTGACACAATCAAGAGTGCAGTAACAACAGCTATGTCAAATGAAGCGGTTTACAAGGAAGTTATGGCTGCTGCTGGTACAACAGGTAAGGTTATCAGCTTAGGTTCTTCTGGTTCGGCAACTTTTACTTCAACTGATTTAAATGGGCTTCCAAAGCTTCAGGCGGAGTTACAGGCTACAGTGCTTTCGGATATTAAGATGAAGTCTACAGCTGCAACAGCTACAGGATGCTGTCTTAACATTGAAGTTACAAGTGCTGGTGCAGTATCAGTATATGTAGGTACAAGTGCAACAGCAGCTTCTACAACAGCAGTAGATTGTACAAAAACTAAAGATGAAAATGATGCTGCTAAGAAGTTGATTTCTAAATAATTGAGTTTAGTACATATGCATTGAGGAGAAAATGTTATGAAAAACAATGTTACCAGTGATAATAAGGGTTTTTCATTAGTTGAACTAATTATAGTTATTGCAGTAATGGCTGTGCTTATGGGTGTAATAGCACCTACGCTAATTAGTTATATAGAAAAATCAAGAGAATCTACAGATTTACAGAATATTGGAGCTGTTAGAAGAGCTATATTAACGGCTATGTCTGAGGAGGCTGTATATCATGAGGTTATGGATGATTTTTCTGGTTCAAAACTAATTATTGATTTGGGAAGAACTAATCAAGCTAGTTTTGACAGTGCGGGTTTGGCACAGTATTCAAAACTTCAAAAGAAATTAAAGGAAGCAATGACTACGGATATCGATATAAAATCAACGGCAGCATTAGTGGATGATAACCATCTTCTGGTGGAAATAAAGGTTGATGGGACTGTGTCGGTATATATAGGAACCAGTGCAACATCAGATTCTTCAAGTGCAGTTCAATGTTCGAAAACTACGGATGTTGATGGAGAGAAGAGACTATTTTTAATATCAGAATAGTTATATTTACTAGAAAAGGTGGAAAAGATGCAGTTTGAGACATTTTTGTTTATTATGATATTTGTATATGGAGTAATTATAGGAAGCTTTTTAAATGTACTTATATACAGATTACCCCTAAAAGAGAATATTGCGACTGAAAGGTCTCATTGCATGAAATGTGGCAATCAGATTAAGTGGTACGATTTAGTACCACTTATCAGCTACATTTTGCTTAGAGGAAAATGCAGACATTGTAAAGAAAAGATATCCGTACAGTATCCATTGGTGGAATTGGCTAATGGTATCGGGTATGTATGGATTTTTGCCACAAACGGAATAAATGCGGACAGCATCTTATTCTGTTTATGTGCGTCTGCGTTAATTGTTCTTAGTGTTATCGACTGGAGAACTTATGAGATACCTGTAGGATTGAATATTTTCATATTCATACTGGGGGTGATAAGAGTTATTTTAAATTTTGAAAATGTTGTATATTTTTTAATAGGAATGGTTATAGTTAGTGTTCCATTACTAATTTTATTTTACGCTACAAAAGGAAGAGGAATCGGCGGCGGTGACGTTAAACTCATGGCGGCGGCAGGGCTTTTGGTAGGGGCTAAGGAAATAGTATTAGCTCTTGTTTTGGGTTGTGTAATCGGTTCGATTATACATATAGCATTGATGAAAATATGTAAAAAAGAAAATGTGCTTGCCTTTGGACCGTATTTATCTCTTGGAATATTTATAGCGATATTGTACGGCGAAGGTTTTATAAATTGGTACATGGGATTTTATACATTTTAAATAGATAAACAAAAGTAAGAATATAAAGGCAGAGGAGAAAATTATGGCAAATATTTTAACAATTAACATAGAATCTTCTTATATAAGAATGGCAGAAGTTTCTAAGAAAAGTGGAATAGTGGTAAATAGAATTGCCCGTATTAAGACACCGGAAGGAAGCTTTGAAGATGGTCTTATTACAGACCCATCAAGTATAGCTGGAGCTATCAGCGAGAAGCTTGCAGCTAAGAATATTACAACAAAGGATGTTATTTTTTCAGTATTCTCAACAAAGATTGCTATTAAGGAAATCAACACTCCTGTACTTAATAATGCTAAGTTGGCAGCGCTTATTGAAACAAATGCTACAGATTACTATCCTGTAGATGTTAATGATTATATCCTTGCTCATAGCGTACTTGAAACAGTTGCTATTGAAGGTGAAAAGCAGATGAGAGTTCTTCTTATGGCTGCACCAAAGGAAATTATTACACCATTCTATACAATCGCTAAGTTGAATGGTTACAATATCGTAAGTATCGATTATCTTGGTAACAGTGCTGTTCAGTTGCTTTCAAATCATGTTGATAAAGGTGTTAACCTTACAATTCAGCTAATGGAAGATAGTACAATTGTTAATATTATCAAGAATAACGTATTACAGTTACATAGAGTTATCCCTTATGGTAGAGATGTATTGACAGAAACTCTTATGGATATGAGAGGTATTACAGAGGAAGAAGCTACAGAACTCCTCTGTAAGGAACAGTACGTACATCCAAGCTTTGATGGAGATATGATTACAAATTCACT
>CAZESO010000004.1:0-30005 GCA_964515325.1 uncultured Roseburia sp.
GAAGATAGTAACCATCCTTAACAGAGTCAATCATTTCTTCAAGCTTATCCGTTCCTGGTAAAATAGATGTATTTCTCATTCTAATAAGTGGCTCATCAGAGAAATCATATGCTCTTGCATTTCCTGTTGGTTTCATGCCAAAATGCTCGGCACTTTCTCTATTATTCATAAAGCCAACTAATTTACCATCTTTAATAAGAACTGCATCCTCTGCCGGAGTACCTTCATCATCAAGATATACTGGTAATGGTGCTTCCTTTCCAAATGCTGTATGGGCAAAATCAGTAAGGCTTACCTTTTCTGATGCTACCATTGTATTAAGTGCCGGCCCTGCAACAGAACCTCCCAGTACCAAATCCGCCTCAACTGTATGTCCAACCGCTTCATGAGAAAGCATTCCTGTCATCATTCCACCAAGTATAACTGTCTTATAACCAGCTTCAGCATACACTCCCTCTCTCTTTATCATTACATCTTCATACAATTTATCAACCTTTTCAAACACCTTATCCAAACTGGCAAAATTATCATCAAGACTTCCTGCACCACCTATTGGTACAAATCTCTCAATCGGTGCTCCATCCTTTGTCTCAGTAGTCATATTGGCATATATGTAACATCTTGGAATAGTAATATGTCCATTACATCCATCTGATGTGTATAATATCTTTTCCATGGAATCTTCAGAATAACTTACAAAGCGACTTGCAATGTCAGGATATTTCTTTGCAATGTAATTATCAATTTCCTTGCATAATTCAATAATTCGCTTCTGTTCCGTATCAATTATAAGTCTTCTAGGCTTAATAAATTCAGGAGAGATAACAGGTAATTTTCCTTTTCCTTTATTCACCCTGTTATTCATAAACAGTGCATTTTCTGTAGCAGCACGAAGTACTGCCTCAACCTTTTCATCTGAATATTCAGCTGATGAAGAAAAGCCATACACTCCATTCTTATATGCTCTGGCACATACACCGGACACCTCAGAGCGGCTATTGTTAACCATATTTCCCTGCAGTAAACTTACGAATCTGCTTCTGTTCTCCTGTGCTCGAAGTTCAGTATGAACCCCATCATCAAATAACGATATCTTTTTTGCTAATAAATCTTCTAACATATTTTTATTTCTCCTCCCTTACACACAAAAAATACCTATCCAACATTATACAACACATCATAATAACCCACAACAAAAAAATGATTGCTCATATTACACTAAGCAATCATTTTTTCATTAAATCCTTTTTTTATCAAATACCATCACTGCCATCACTAACTGGATTATAATAAGTACTGCTACTATTACAAGACTTATAGTATAATCCCCTAATTCTCCCACATTTGACAATAACCCCTGGGCGTCCATAAGCTTTGTTGGTAGATAGTCTTTCAAATCAGGCAGTACACTTAACATATACATTATAAAAAATACAGCTCCTGTTCCTACAGTCACGGCTGAAGTAGAACTAAATATTGCTGACATCATCACCAATAAAGCTATTAACCATACTCCCAACATATATACAAGAAATGCCGCAAAAATTAAATTTTTCGCAACGCTATTATCCCAGAAATATGCATTGTAAATATAAGTAATTCCAAAGCACATCCAATAATTTACAGTCCACAAAGTCAGCATTACAATGGTCTTTGCCGCAATTATCTTTTTTCGTGACATACCCTTTGTAATCATATTAATCAATGTACCTTTTTGTAACTCATTTGCCAAAATCCCACTAAACATTAATAGAAAAACTATTAATCCCATCGGAATATTCTTGTAAAACTGTGCCCACGAAGACATTGCATCAACTGCCATTTCTGTTATCACAATTCCTGTATCCTTCAAGCTATCTGAAAACTGTTCCATAAGCCATGGTGTAAGCTTGGCAATTGCCGGATTCATAATGCCGAATAATGCAAATACCACAATAAGTACTATGAATTTTCCTGTACGCCAAACCTCAATAAATTCCTTTTTTGTAAATGCAGTCAGCTGTCTCATCTTCCTACCACCTCCATAAACAAATCCTCCAAATTTGGCTCAAGCATTTCCATTCGCAGTACCGCTATATCATTATCCACTAACAGCTTCATAATTTCTTTGACATCCTTTTCCGTTTTCTTCTCATAGCGATATCTTACATTTGTTTCAACCTTTTCTCCGGCATATAGCTTAGAAAATTTACTTGCATCCTCCTGATTACAAAACTCAATGTCTAATCCTGTACCTCCACGGACACCCTTTACCTCTTCCAAGCTACCCTGCATTGCGATTTTGCCATTATGTAAAAAAGCAATATTGTCGCAAATTCGCTCTACATCCGACAAAATGTGGGTAGAAAATATAACTGTTGTTTCCTGCTTTACATTAGCCAATATATCCAGAATTTCCTTTCTTCCTACAGGATCTAATGCTGATGTTGGTTCATCACATATAAGCAGTTTTGGCGAATTAAGTAATGCCTGTGCAATTCCAAGTCTCTGCTTCATACCTCTGGAAAATCCATTAATTCTTTTCTTAGCATCAGCCAATCCAACCATTTCCAAAAGCTCATCAACACGCTTCTTAATATCAGCCTTTGCCATACCTGTTACTTCTCCACACAAGGTCAAATATTCCTTCGGTGTCATAAACCCATAGAATTCCGGTACATCTGGCAAATATCCAATATATTTATTAGTTTCATTCTGTCCATATGAAACCCTTTTCCCATTAACAACTATTTCTCCGCTATCCATCTGCAAAAGCCCAAGTATCATCTTCATCGTAGTGGTCTTACCTGCACCATTTTGTCCAATAAAACCAAACACAGTCCCCTCCCGCACGGCAAAGCTTATATCATCTACAATCACTTTATTACCAAATGACTTTGATACATGAGATAATTCAAGTATGTTCATTATTCCTCCTCTTTTCCTAATAAAAAATACAATATCGGTCCCCAAAACTGCATTCCAACAATGCTAATTATAACCCAAATCATACGACTGCCTCTTTTGTATGAGTCGTGTGTAAAAATGTGACGAAGTGTCACTGCCAGCAATATAAATTCCACTATAATCAATGGTATTAGAAATGGTATAAACTCTTTTATTTTTTCCATAACTCCACACTCCTTTTTAATTCTTTAAATTCTTCTCTATCCATTAATCTGTCAAATACAGGATGTTCTAAATTCTGGTTTAATGATGCTAAAACAGTATCTTTGTTCCTTGGCGCTGTTAAATAATCATCAACTTTCTTAAAATAGTTATCCAATCTGTCAAAATATTTATCACCATGAAGATACAAACCATTATTAACAAAATCAACTGCTCCATTAACAAATGCTTTAAGTTCTTCTATTGCTTCGCTATCCATCCCATGTGTGGCATAAAATAGAGCTTTTGTATATTTGAATTGCAAAAAAGTATTTGGATGAAGCCTGTCCAACTCATAAGCCATTGTAACATTATCAATTCGTTCGATAGTTGCAAATCCCACTTCCTTATTTGTAAGATTTGACATTAGATAAAACACACTATTTTCCACTAGGTTTAGAAGATTGGTATACATCAACACCTGATTCCATTCCAAAGCTTCATCCATCTGCCCTGTCATCTGGTATGCCTGAATCAATATAGAGCCTGAACCCTCTTTAATATTTCTTGGATTCTGATAAGGCTTCAACTTCTCAATAGTTGCCTGCGGATTACCTTTGATTAATTCTATCATTGCCTGTAAAATCGTTGCATCAGTACAAAGACTTGCATCCATGCTTTTTTCTTGCACCCATTCACAAAGATTTATCATATCTTCAAGAACTTCCTGCCTTTTATCAACTGCTGCCAAATCATAATGATTAAGCAATAATACAACTATTTGCACCAATGCCTCACAGCATGAATAATACTGTCGGATAAAATCCTTTACCTCCTTCATAACCTCATCAAAATGCTTCTTTGCAAAAGCTTCTGAAAACTTCTCATAATGGATTTTTATCTCTTCCATGGACAACTGTGCTTCGTATCCCATAAGTTCATCTATTGTTACATCATAATATGATGCTAATTTCGGTAACTGTGCTATATCCGGCATACTAAGACCTGTCTCCCACTTTGATACAGAAGTTTTCGTTACTCCTAAAAAATCAGCTATTACATCTTGGGTAATACCTCGTTTACGTCTTAAATTCACTAAATTCTCTGATAATCTTATATTTTTCAAGGAAACTCCTCCTTCCCGTTGTTGCTAGTATACTTGAGTTTCTTCTCTTTTACAATGGATTAGCGGTAAACCAAACTGTAAAAAAATCAACCAACTCGAAACTTTTTTTGTATCAGGTTGGTTGATTTTTTTAATATAAATTTTTCAGTCTTTCTACAGTACACCACTTTCTAAAATAGAAAATCCCAAATTATCAACATCCAATTCAGCCTCTGCGCCATATGGCAAAATGCAAATTGGTGAAGTGTGTCCAAAATTCAGTCCGTACATAATTGGCATTTCACTTAATCCATACTTATCCGAAACTATAGTTCTAATTATCCTAGCCAAAGGCTCAAACTTAGCATCTTCCATTATCTTTCCAATAACAATTCCATTCAAAGCTTGCAAATATCCTTTTCCGCCAAGCCATTCAAAAAAGTCTCCTATATATTTTTCTGTTGAAAACTCTGGAATTTCTTCAAAGAAAAGTATCTTATTTTCAAAATGTGCTTTTTCAAGTTTGATACCACAAGTTTTATCATGTTCAGCTAAACCACTATGACCACCGAATAGCTTACCTCTGACCACACCTTTTCCCTGAATATTTTTATATCCAGTATTTTTAATATAATTTCTGACATATTTAGGATTTGTATGATTATAAGGAGCATTTGACCACTCCTTTGCTGGTGGTATATTCCCAATTACCGAATTGTCAAACAAGACCTTTTCAAACCAATATTTACTATACGAATTCCATTCTTTAGCCTCTGCAATTGTAGTCAGTAGATTATCACCATAAAATGTTGATAATCCCAGCTGATAACAATACAAATGAAGTGTCATAACATCTGAATAACCACATAATATTTTAGGATTATCTATTATTATTTGTTTCGAAAGAAAAGGGAGAAGTTTAACCGAATCATTTCCACCAATATTAGCAATTATAGCTTTAACTTCTTTATTCTCAAACGCCCACATCAAATCCTCTGCCCTAGCTTTTGGATTGGAGTTCAGAAAACTTGTTCCTTTTAATGAATTTGGAGCAGCTACAACTTTTAAACCTAGTTCTTCTAATCTACTAACTCCTAATTCGTATTTCCATTTAACCCTGTTAGAACCTGCACATCCCCAAGCCGGACTTATGGTTGCTATTGTATCACCTTTATTAAGTTTATGGGGTTTTATCATTACAGCCACTCCCTTTTCTACTTTTTTATCCTCACATAATATTTATCATCATCTTCACTATGTATATATCCACCATTATTTAACATAACTTTTAATGATGCCTTATTATACTTATCAACTCTTAAATATATCTCATCCTCAGGTATGATTTTTCTTGCCACATCCAAAGCCAATCTTAAACCTTCTGTTCCATAGCCTTTCCCTCTATAATCTTTACCAATATAATATCCTATATGTCCTGCACCTGTTCTCAACGATTCACACAGATAATGGCGTACCCTAAATTGTCCTACTATTTCATTTTCATCCCACAAAAACAAAAAAGTCTCTGCCACAAATCCTTCCGGTAACTGCTCACCCTTAGAGTACGCAATCATTAATTTTATGACTTTTTCTTCAAAATCTTCTCTTGAAATACCACACCATTCATTAGTAAAACTATTTTCATCTTCTGGAATATCCTTTACAAATAAATATTCTTTTTCTATATCTTCATGGTTTGCTTCTTTTAAATATAACATGTATTACTTTCTCCTATCTATCGCAAAATATGTCATCTAAAACAATTCGCTGTTCATAAAATATAAAAACATCTCTTATCATTCTAATCTGGTTTTGTATTGTTTTTTATCTCATTCACCAAAAATGTCATATAAACTAATACCTTCTGTCATATGACAAATATCATTTTATCATTTTTATATTGGTAATATTATTTCTATATCCCTATAATTAAATCTAAATTCTCTAAACATTTTCTTTCACCTCGTACATATAAACATTCCATACTCCTTTGTAACTCTTAAAATACCATTGATCATATTATCCTCTAAAACACTTTTTAAATCTTCTCTCTCAATATTACTAATATTACTCATACTTGAAAGAGAATAAATATAATCAATCATATCATTAACATCAGTTACTTCCAATGTGTCTTCATAATCTAATCTATTAACATTTTCAAAGTGCTTCAATAACACTTCCTTACCATTTTGAAGTGTAAAATTCTTATTTAATTTACCTTCAATATTAAAGTCTTTCAGTAAACTTGAAATATATTGAACAATTCCGTTTTCTCCATAAGTTGCACAATAAAATTCTCCATCCTCTCGCAAAACTCTTCGCACCTCAGACAAACCTTTGTGTATATCTGGCACATGATAAAGCATCATATTTGCAATTACTATATCAAAACTATCATCTTCAAATGGTATATTTTGAATATCAACAACTTTATATGACATTTTATCATTTTCTCCAAGCATTTCCTTTGCAGATGCAAGCATACCTTCCGAAAAATCTGTCAGTACCAGTTCCGAAATGTTATCCAACATATTCATATGTTCTTTCCACATATCTCCTGTTCCACATCCTAGCTCTAATACTCTCATACCATCTTTAATATCATATTTTGATATAATCCAATTTCCAAAACCTATTTTGTTAGAAGAATATTTACTATGGATTGATATTCTTGTGTTTAAATTTGCTGCTGTTTTATATTGTTCCTTTACAATTTTAGTGTTATTAATATTCATAAGTATTTCTCCATTCTTAAACACTCTTAATAATGTATAGATTATATCATTATAAAAGACACCTTTCCACATAATAAATATTTTTTATCACCTCAGCATTTCGGCATATACTTTTCTAATGAGATTTTATTTTCTATTTCTTCTGGTAATTTTATATTATATAAATTAATTCCTTTAGCCACATGACGAATATTTTCATACTTTACTTCATTTGTTTCCTTTGAAAATATAGCTAATACCTGTGACTGAATATTTGTAACATCTTTTATATTATGTAACAATGATGAAACTGGTACATAATAACTGGTAATGCTTCTAATTTTAAATGAGTTGTTCCATCTAGTTTAAACTTTATTTCGTTCTTTGCTAGTCGGTTTCTTAAACATTTTTCAAAAAACAACTCCGAAGTATGTTTTCTTATGTTTCCGTCTTTATCTATTAATTCAACACCTGTTAAATGTTGATAATTTTCTTTACCAAAACATACCTCTATATCCTTAATTTGATTATCCACTCTATCTCTATATATTATCTCAAATCTCTTATTCATAAGATTTTTTTCATACTGTTTTGCACATTTCATTACTATTTTTCTAGCTTCTTCTAATGTATATTTCTTCATCTTACCTCCATAAAAAGTCAAAAAAAAGAGAGAATAGTAACACCATTGTGTTACATAATCTCTCCGCTTGGCTAATTTTAGTGTTGTCTGCCAACATCCACTTGCGTGGTCGCTATATCGGGTTTTAGAGTTGCCCGCCAACATCCACTTGCGTGGTCCCCAATTTCAGATTACGGTGTTAGCCCACCTAGAGAAGCACGCTTCTCTTATATACAGTATATTAAATGTAAAACTTTCTGTCAACATCCATTTTGTTATTTTATTTACAATTACTCATTATTCTATCCCTTCACCTCAATTATTTCATATTCTCCTCCTAATACCCCCACATCTTACTCTCCACCAACACGTCACCTTCATATCTAAGCTTTAATGTAAAGAATTCCCTGCTCTCTTCAAGTCTTCTAAGAAAAATCTTATCCCCTTCCCACAAGGTCAGCTTGTCCAGTTCTGACTTTGGCACCCATACAAGCTCACCTTCATCACATTCTGTCATTTCACCTTCATACTCGCTTGCCGTAAACAGATGCATATACTCTGTTTCCCACTCATTTGAAATAAATGTTATAAGCCCTCGATAGTCAAACTTTGTAAGAGTTAATCCAGTCTCTTCCTTTACTTCTCGAAGCAGACATTCCTCCGGTGTTTCGTTTTCCTCAAATTTTCCACCTACACCAATCCATTTGTCATGGTTCACATCATTTTCCTTTTTCACTCTGTGAAGCATAAGGTATTTATCATCTTTTTCTATATAACAAAGTGTTGTTAGTTTCATCTACTACACCCTCCTTTTGCATTTTTTGCATTCTTTTCTACTTCCTGAAATTTTATCATTTACTTCATATGTTCCCTAGCAAAATCAATCTTTATCTGCAAAAATTCCTCCATATGTCTCATAAGTCCAAACAATGTTGCTCTGTTTTCAAACTCTTTTCTTTCAACAGGTAAAGGCGCTGCCTTCATATATTTATCCATCTCTTTGAAATGCTCCATCAACTCTTCACATGTATTATCCCTGTTATAAGAAACTGACATTTCCAACATGAAATCTGATAATTTTTCTGCTGTGATAGGTTTCGCATCCAAATGTCTTGCAAACTTATACATTTCATAGAGTACAAGATACTGCTTATCACGCATTCTAATATACTCCAAATCAAATATATCATGTCTTCTTAACTGATTCTTATAATTTTCTTCCGCCACATTCTTCGCATCTCTTATATGTTTTCTAAGAGTATAAAAACATTCATAATTATCATCTGATACATTATGATTTATTATTCCTTTTGCCATCTGTTCAAGAATCTTTTTAATCTGCTCATCTGTTGAATCCTTAAGTTCTTCAATATAATCAACATTCTTTTTCAAATGCATATTTGCTAAAATACCAACCATTACACCGATTGCAAATATCAAAGTTTCGTTAAATACTGCTGATAAACACATATTTCCCACAGAAATAAAATGGGATATAAGCACAGCATTTATTGATATTGAATTACTCCATCCAAATATCTGACACACAAATACTAATAATACTATATATAACATAAATGCTGTAAGATTATAACCAACAATACTAAAGCTTATAAACGCAAGTCCAAGTGCGATAATAAACGACAACAGTCTACCAATTGCTGTTTCTACTGTTTCGCGTTTTGTTGGTTGAATGGTAAGTATAGCAACTGTTCCGGCTGACATTTCAAAATCAAGTCCCAAACTATGGGCAATCAGTATTGATGCAACCGCAGCTAACGCTATTTTTATTGTTGTTATCCAAAAATATTTGCTTTTTATCTTCATCTTACTATAATTCCCATCTTATAATATCTTCATACGGATTAGTCTTTGCCACACCAATCTGCACTGTCTCACCACTAAACATTCCAAAGGAATTTTGCAAAACCTTAAATGCAATTTGCATTTCTTCTTTTGACATTTTCTTTCCTATGGTTGTATGTGGTATCCAGTTAAATGGCTGATAAATTTTTCCAAGCTTTACTCCTGACACACTCCTAATGTTCTCAGTAACAATCATCGAAAGATTATGTAAATATTCATTTAAAACCGGAGCAAGATAAATAACTGATGGAAAAAAGGCTGCTACCGAAGCCCACGTAATTTGTCCTCTTTCTAATTTAGACCTAATTCCTTTTAATCGCTCTATAACTTCATCTATCTTATCCGTTTCAAATGATGCAATAGTTATATGTGGCTGAACTTTGTTATCGAGCATAAATCTGTTACCAGTCTTTGCCGCAACACTCTCTATATACTTTCTAATCCAATTTTCAGTTTTCTCATCAAAATATATTGAAACTAAATACATATCGTTCTACCTGTCACCAATCTTTCCACTTTATCTCCCTTATAATGTTCTAAAAGCTTTATTGCCATTATTACTCCATCCTCGAAAAAACTACCCTTGATTATAACAAATAAGGGATATTTACTCAACAGTAAATATCCCTTTAGTTTGATACATTTTAGATTTATTCGCTTTGTAATTCTTTTGCGTTTTCTTCGAGATTAGTCATTATATCGAATACTCTTGCTATACTTTCAAGATTCATATTACATAAGCCTAATGTCTCATCAGCACTATCAACCACTTCACCTGTAAGAGTTGAAACATTTCCAATTCCTTCGTTAACCTGTTCATTAGCTTCTAATACAACATCAACCATTTCTTTTAACTGTGTAGTCTGTTTAGAAATACCTTGTGTACTTTCTCTTATCTTATCAAAGCTTTCTGCTGTTCCTTCCACATATTGATTTTGCAAACTACTGCTCTCAAGCAATTTTTCCATAGCTTCTGTCACACTGGTAACAGATTCTGTAATATTTCCAATCAAACCATTTATCTCACTTGTAGCTTCATTTGTCTGTGCTGCAAGTCCTGATATCTGATTTGCCACAACAGCAAATCCCCTACCTGCTTCTCCTGCTCTTGCAGATTCAATGCTGGCATTAAGTGCAAGCATTGATGTTTGTCTGGCAACAGCACTAATTAAAGCTATAATATCCTGCATCTTATCAGCACACTCTTTTAAAGTTTGCATTTCCTGTGATACAAGCTCATTTGATTCTTCAGATATCTTAACCTGATGCAATAAATCTTCCATTATATTACTTCCATCATCAAGTTTCTGTTCTGCCACCTGTACATCCAATAAAATTGAATTAACTGATTCTTCAACTCCATGAATATGTTCATCAATTCTATCCGTACTCTCTTTCTGTGACTGAATCGCACTTAAAGTATTGTCTGTTCCAGAATTAAGCTTTTCCATTTCATTCTGTGTATCTTTAATGGCTGTCTTTAACGCTTTTGTTTCATTTGTCGCATTCTCTATATTTTCACCAATAGAACCTGCAACCTTCATAATCTTATCCAATAACTCTTCTGAGTGTGTTCTTGCATCATCAGCCTGATCAACTATTGCCTGATTAATCTTAGAAATCTTCTTAACCGCAAGCGTTATAAATACAAATGTTAATATTATGCATGCTATCATTATTTCTGCATTTGTAAGTGCTGTTGTATCAAATGTTCCATCAATAACCTTTTTCACTATTACAGCTATATTTACCAATAAAGCATATCCTATAAAAATAGAATTAAACTTCAAATCAACATATACAACATATATTACCAAAGCAACAATAACATAACAAAATGCTAAATCGGTCTTTGTTGTAAACATTACAAATGTATATAATAAACTAAAACCAATTCCGCTAATATAACGCACTAATATTGAATCTTTATTCTTAAAATATGTTATTAATGCCATCACTGTCGGTATAACACATAATGCCAAAAATATCAAATAAGAAACTATTGTTCTTGTTTGTTTCACTACCTCCAATAAATATGCTACTGCAAGAACAATATTTAATGTGCACATGCCTATCATCACTGTGCTATTTCTACTAGCATCAGCATTTTTTTTATTCGAAAGATCCATCTCATCCTTCCTCCTTTATGCTTTTTTTCACGTCAATTATCTCTTACATTATAACAAAAAGTCGGATGAAAATCAATTATTAACTTCAATGTAATTAAATATTTAAATATGCTTGTATCAATTACCTCCATATTACTAACATCTGCCACAATTAGTGCATTCACTACAACTATGCTTTTCTATTTTAGGTTCATATGGTTTGGTATAAACTGACATATAATCATTTGTATGATATATAGGAATTGACTTGTATGTATTACTAATTATAATTGTACTTTCACCATCTTCTACCCTATATGTAATCGGTACAATCTCCTTTTTCCCTGGATTCATGCAACTCTCAATAACCACTGGTGCTATTTCTTCAACAGTCCCATCCTTATGTTCAAACACCACTTTTGTAAGACAGGATGCCACAAGCGTTCCTCCAAGTTCAAAAAATCTCGGTTCTTCTCTGCAAACAAATTCATTCGATGGCATTCGTGTATCAAAACAGCCTATTTCTGTGTTTACAATATATTCCATTTCATCAAGCGTTGCCATACTCCATCTCATCCTCCATTCTTACAAATCCATACTTTTCATATAACGGCCTGCCCATATCTGTAGCTTCCAATGAAATCTGTTTTATACCTTTTTCCACTGCTGCCTTTACCAACAAATCAAGTGTTTTTATGGCTATTCCTTGTCTTCTGTAAGCTAGTTCAGTATACATATTCATTATGTATGCTTTCCTGCCACTTGGATTATGATATGTAGGCATTACCTGATAGAAGCTGACTCCACCAGCACCTATAAACTTATCATTATCATATACAAGATAAGCGATATGGTCGCCACTCTCCAATGTCTTCATATAATAATCATACGACTCTCTCTCCACCTCTGACATATCTACATTATCTGATAATTTATTGGCTGCACGAAGAACGATAATTCTTGTTTTAACAAGTTCATTTATGTCGTCTATTGTTGCTAATTTGTATGTGTAATTTTTTTCTTTACTCATTTATTTTGTCTCCTTATTTCAATTAAAATTTGTTGACATTTTTTATTATATGTTATACTATTAATACAAAGGAAATGGGTTTGTTACCGTGTAGCTATTGCTCAAGCGGGGTGCTCGTTTCCTTTTTTAATATTTACCATATCATACAAATACATTTTTCCATCACTCGAATGTCTAACTAACATTTCAATTCTGAATATATTATAACGAATGACAGCTTGTTCACTATATACTGGCAATCCAAAATATGAAGTATATCTATACCAGCCATTTTTTGCATCAACTTTATGCTTTGATTTCATATTTTCTTGATATCTTTTATTCGTAGCAACTTCTATTAAACTTTTAATTCCTTGTGTTGCATTTGCTTTTGCTTTGGCAGCCGTACCATTTAATCGAATTGAATCATTGGAATTACTAAACTCATTGGGAAAATCTTTACCTATATAAATTTTTTCTGCTGTTTCTTCAATCTCATAATATTTCCCAACATATTCCTTTAAATATACTTCCACCTCTTCCCATTTAATTTTTCTTTTACCTTTAAACCTAATGTCATGTATTATTACAATTTTCTTTCCATCAAGGTCTTCTATAATGTTTATCTTATTTTCCACTTACATCCTCTTTTCATTAAAATTTAGATGTTCGAACATAATATTTGAATTCACTATCATAACGCGTACATATACTATATCACTGCAACAAACTCATATGCAAGTAGAATATAACCCCTTATTTTTTGTGCAAATCCCACTAAAAAATGTCTGATTTTTAACAAAAAACCAACTTGTAAAGCTTAACCCATATTTTCACTTCACAAAGACTTCCAACCTCTCTGTACCCCACCTTCTTATAGCAGGCATTTGAAGCCTCATAATCTGCATTGGTATATAGAATCGGCAACCTTCCTTTATCCAAAATCAATTTAGTTACTGTATGTACAAGATTTATGCAATATCCTTTTCGTCTAGCCTCAGGTTTTGTGTATACAAGTGCCAAAGTATCAATTCCATCACCAATTCTAATATTGGTTGTAGATACTATTTCACTCTCTGCATTTTGCCACACATATAATGTTTTAGCATTAACCATATCATTAATCCTTTGGATACATTGTTCTTCTTCTGGTCTTTTTCCAGTAGCCTCATATTCAAAATCAGAAACCAGCTTGCAAAGCTCATCCATATCTTTTTCATCTGCTAATCTCGCCCTTCCATCACATAGATTATCAATATCATTTACTTTATCACAACAACGCAATAACATATTCACCTCTATCTGAGTATTAAGAAAATTATTATCTATTTCTTTCAATTTGTCCAGAAGTTCATATGAAATATCATATGTATATCCTTCATTTAAAGGAAATTCTGCATTAAGACATTCCGCAACACGTTTAAGCTCATCCTCTGTCGCATCAGCTACTGCCCATGCCCACACTGGCATTCCTTCCCATGAATGACAGATAATAATTCTCTTATGGTCTGTAAACACTTTTCTACTCTTATTATTCATAATCATAATTAATACAGAGTATGTAATTTCTTCACTCTTTAATATTTCAGGGTTTATAATATTCTCCTGCCACTCATACAGTTTTAATCCGTATTTATCCATAAAGACCTCCTTCTACACAACAAAGAAACTCGCACCAAACATATCTTAATGTCTGATGCGAGTTTTAAAGTCATTATATATAATATCACTATATTGATTAAATATACCTTTCAAACTATGCACAGACATAAGACCTATCAGCTTATAACTGTGCTTTCAATCACTTAGTTATAAGCAAATACGCCTAACATGACCATATATAGTTTAGCTTGTAATTTCTTAATCATATGTGTTCTCCTTAGATTTTTTGTAATGATAGCACTTATTTACAATAGTGTCAATCTAAAATTTTGAAAATATTCAAATTACATTTGACCTCATATACATAAGGTGTTATAATCCGTGTAACATCAAACGATATTCATATAATTCTTATCAGCATAGCTGATATAAAAGGTTTCAAAACCATCCCAGGCATTTCAGCCCAAATATCATTGATGATTATAACTACATAAAATTTGTAACAAAAGAGATGTTATTGGTTGCCATCTATTCAAATATATTTTATAATCAAATTAGATAAAGCAATGTACTCTCTTTTGTTATAACATAAGGAGGAATTTAATGAACAATGCTTTATCTAATGCAATTGTTGCGTCAGGTCACAAATCCCAATATGATGAGCACAGCAAAAAGATACTTGCTAACAAACAGATTTTAGCCTTTATACTAAAATCAACTACAAAAGAATTTAGCGATATGGATATTCCTGTTATAATCAAATGTATAGAAGGATATCCTGTTATAAGCAACATACCATTAATAAATTCTAATAATCCCGAATTCATTAATGGCAGAGATACTGAAGACAAAGTTCCTTACGAAGGTACTATTTATTATGATATTCGCTTTACTGTTTATGTTCCTAAAGCTGGTGAATACATAAAAATACTCGTCAATTTAGAAGGTCAAAAAGATTTTAATGTAGGATATCCTATCGTTACAAGAGGCATATTTTATTCTTCAAGAATGATATCTGCCCAACTTGATACCGAATTTAGCATTCCTAAATATAGTGATATTAAAAAAGTATATTCCATATGGATTTGTTTAAATGTCCCCACTTATATAGGTAATGCAATCACAACCTATTCACTTAATAAACAGGATATATTCGGAGATTTTCCTGACATAAAAGATTCTTATGACAAACTGACTGTCATTGTTGTATCACTAAGCCGCAAAGATAGTAAATATCACGACTTAACTGATATGCTAAACACTATTTTTTCCGAAGAACTTAGTGCCAAAGAAAAAATTAAATTATTACACGAAAACCATAATATGATTGTTGAAAACGAATTGGAAAAGGAGATGAAAGAGATGTGTAACTTTTCAGACCATATAGAAGAATATTTTAAAGAAAAAGGGTTGAGAGAAGGCTTTGACATAGGTCATAAGGAAGGTTTGAAACAAGGTATTGAGCAAGGTATTGAGCAAGGTATTGAGCAAGGTATTGAGCAGGGTATTGAGCAAGGTATTGAGCAAGGTATTGAACAGGGTATTGAGCAAGGTATTACGCAAAGCATATCCGCTTTAATAAGCACTTGCTATGAACTAGGTCAAACCAAAGAATTTACTATCAATAATATTGCACAAAAATTCAATTTATCATTAAGTGATGCTACTGCTTATGTTGAAAAATATAGCGCTTAATTTGAAAAGGAGATGCAAAATATGCATCTCCTTTTCATCACTACACACCTTATGCCATCTGCCCTTCCTGATAATACTGCGCCTGTGCACTCCACATTTCATAATATTTGCCATCTTTATCCTTCACGAGCTCGTCGTGACTACCAAGCTGTACCAGCCTTCCCTCATGGAACACTGCAATCTTCTTGCAAAATCTGCAAGACGACAATCTGTGTGAAATATAAATGGCTGTCTTTGTACCTATAATCTTATCAAAATTACTATAAATTTCATACTCTGCCAACGGGTCTAAGGCAGCTGTCGGTTCATCAAGCAGGATAAATGGTGAATCCTTATAAATAGCTCTGGCAATAGCAATCTTTTGAAGCTCACCACCAGAGAATTCCACACCTCTGTCATCATACTCCTTGGTAACATAGGTGTTAAGCCCCTCATCAAGTTCCTTAAGTCTGTCACCAAAACCTGACTTTTCTAAACAATCAATCACTTTTTCATTATCATATTCCACATCTGCTGCCACATTCTGAGCCAATGTATATGGAAGAATATTAAAATCCTGAAATACTATTGAGAACAATTTTCTATACTCTTCTTGGTCAAACTTCTGAATATTTACGCCGTTTAATAATATTTCGCCTTCATTTACATCATACAATCTGCAAAGCAACTTAATCATAGTAGTTTTACCTGAGCCATTCATGCCAACAATAGCCAGCTTTTCTCCAATCTTTAGCTTCATTGAGAAGTTTTTCAGCACATACTCTTCTGTTCCCGGATATTTAAATGAAACATTCTTAAACTCTATTTGATATTCATTATCACTACGCTTTTCCACAGGAATTTTGCCCTTGTACATTTCGTCTTCAAGTTCTATAAGTTCCAATGTACTTAGCTGTTTTCTTGCTTCCATGGCAAATCCGGCAACATCATTGCCTATACCAACTAAGGCTGAAAACATTCTCTGTAAACTTCCTGCAAGGACTACCACATTTCCTATTGATATATTTCCGGTAATAGCCAATATAACTACAATGAGATATGCTCCACATTCTAACAACCTGTTCATGCTTTCACGAAGCCCTTGTTCCATCCCCATTCCAATAGCACCATTTCTAATTCTGTCCTTATATTTCTTCGAATATCTTGGCTCTATGGACCATCGATATAACAAATCATAACCATCATATATCTTTATATCCTTAATATTTTTATGGTCAAACCATTCATGCAATGAAAACTCCCAGGCAAATGTATACATCTCCTCTTTATCTTCATCCTTTATATCCTCAAACATAAATTTATGATCTATTTTGACAAATATAATTCGTATTTTTAATATTACATAAACAGCAATGATAAGTACTACCAATACCGCAATAACTCTATATTCCTTCGCCTTTATAATATGGGTTATTATAGGAAAACCTATGGTCAAAGCTGCTATCATATTTAAAATTCCAAATATAATGGCATTTAATGCGAATATTGGCGTATTAATTCCCCAACCCCAATTTGTATCTCTGTTTATTCTATCTTTAAGCTTTGCAACCTCCGGGCTGTCAATTCGAGAAAAATCCATATTCAACATTTTCATCTGAACTGCTGTAGAATATATATTATACATTTTCTCTCGCCTAACCTCTGTCTTATTCCATATGGTACTTCCTATGAAATTAAGAATAAATATAGTAATGAGAGTAATTGCAGTGTTCCTCAACATATTAGAAAAGCTCTCACCCATAGCTATAGCGTCTAATACGTACGATGACAAAATAAGTGTAGCATATGGAACTATAACATTTATAATATGCACAATAAATGTCATTTTAAAATATTTATCATCTAACCCTTTAATTATCCTTAAAAGCTTTTTCATATTTACAATATGCTCTTTTAAAGGTATTTTTTTAGTAATATCATTCTCCATATTTTTCACCCCTTTCTTCGTAATAACTGCTCTGAATCTCAAACATTTCAGCATATTTACCACATTTTTTCATCAATTCATCATGAGTACCCATCTCTATTATCTTTCCATCCTCTATCATTATGATTCTGTCTGAAAATCTTGTGCTGGCAAGCCTATGTGATATAAATATAGCTGTCTTTCCTTCACTGTGTTGTGCATAGCTGTCATATATTTCACTTTCAGCTATAGGGTCAAGAGCTGCTGTCGGCTCATCAAGAACTAAGATTGGCGCATCTTTATATAAAGCCCTGGCCAGCAATAATCTTTGATTCTGACCTCCTGAAAATTCCACTCCATCATCAAATAGCGTTTTTGTCATATATGTTTCTAACTCAATTCCTTTTTCTTTCAGCACCTGCTTCATTCCTGCCTTTTCAAGAGCCTTCCATGCCTTATCCTTATCTACCTTCTCGCTTCTGCTTAATGCAATATTTTCACCCACAGTAAAAGGAAACATCAAATGTTCCTGAAATACAACTGAAAACAGCTTAAAAAATTCCTCTTTAGCAAATTCATTTCTATTTATACCATTAAAAAGTATTTCCCCTGAATCTGCTTCATACATACCTGTAAGCAATTTTATTAAGGTTGTTTTACCTGCACCATTCACACCTACAAGAGCAATTTTCTCTCCTGCTGATATCTTTAAATTAAAATCATTAAAAACAACCACATCTTCGCTATTTTCATTACCTTTGTATGAATAGCTTACATTTCTAAATTCAATCTCTATAGGCGTTTTTATACCTTCTATGCTTCTGCCTGATTTTAAATCCTCTTCCGGCAATTCAAAATAACTTCTAATATAATCTATATCATTTGAAGCTCTTCGAAGATTTAAAATTCCACTCATTACATTTAATACAAATCGTGAAAAACCTGTAATTGCGCCAAATAACAATACAAATTCACTTATTGAAACATTGCCTTTTACTGCCTGATATATAAGATAAGTGTACGCTCCCATATCTCTTATTAATGCAGTAGCAAATGTAAGCTTTTCATACCATGAAGTTCTTCTGTTAGTTTTTTCATGAATAACGGACATATCACCGATAACCTTATCCCTAAGTGCTATCATCCAGTGATTCATATTAAACATACGAATATCCTTGGCAACAGTTGTTTTCCCCATAGAGCCTTTGACACAGCTATATTTTTTATTTAATATAGCCTGTTCTTCTCGTATACTCTCATAGTAATGCATAACTTTAATTGACATTGCACAATTTATCAATGATAAGATGATAATTCCCAGTAACATCCAAAGATTCAATGTCCCTATCACAGTTGAATATGTAAAGAATCCCAACAAATTAACACAAAAATAAACTGTAGATGTAACCATAAGGCTGGTAGATGAACCATCACCATACCTAAGTGAAGTTATGGCTTTCCAATATATTCTGTCCACTTTGGGACTTTCTGACAAACCATAATTAAGTCTTAAGCTTTTCTCAAATAAAAGCCCCATAAAAAATGGTCGTTGCTCATTATTAAAATTATATTTTCCCCATGCTATGCCACACTCTGCCAGACTAACTACAGCACTTAATATTGCAAATCCACCTAATACCAAAACAGCCCTTTCAAAGCTTACATCATCCACCACAAGGTCCACCGCTATTTTAGGTAAATAAATTGCAAGCAAAGGACTAATCATACCCAAGATAATTTCTATTACTGAAAAAATCACAACTATGGGTTGATATTTCATAAAATGCCTTATCAAGAAAAGTATGTCACTAATTATCGAATAGTGTTTCTCTCTTTCCATTTTCTACTACTCCTTGCTATATATTAGAGCCTCTTCATATGCTCTACCTAAATCTACCATAACCCAACATAAAAATGAAAATTCGCGCACGAATGGTTCATATCATGCACGAATGGTAAATCATATCATTATAAAGGAAGCATAACCTCCGTAGCAAACACGCCCTCCTCGCTCTGCCTGTTTAAATATCCCTTATATTTATCTACCACCTTGTCCATTCTCATCAAACCAAAGCCATGATACTTACCACTCTTTGTTGATTCATAGACTTTTCCTATCCTCTTTAAATCCCCATATGCCGAATTCATTACATATACATACAACTGTCCCTTTAGAATATCCATATATACACGAATGAATCTTTTTTCCTTGTCTTCAATCTTCATACAGGCTTCCATGGCATTATCCATAAGATTACCTATAATAAGACTTAAATCCACCTCTGATATAGTCGTATTCAAATCCTTTGGAACAATAGCCTTCGCCTCCACTACAATATCTCTATTTTTCGCCAATGAGATCTTGCTATTTAAAATAGCATCAATCATAACATTACCCGTCTTAATAACTGTATCAACTGTAGTCAAATCAGTATCAAGCTCATTTAAATACTTATCCAATTCATCATATTCACCCATCTTAAGATGTGCCTTCATTGTCTGAATATGATTATGATAGTCATGTCGCCAACCTCTGGTCTGTCTATACATATTTTGAACCTCATCACAATGCTTCTCAAGCAAATCACTTTGGTATGTGGTAATACTCCTATCAATCACTTTTATAATATATAATCTAATGGCTACAATGATAAAAACCAATACAATCACGGCAATTACCACACCTAATATAATCGAATTCATACAAATCTCCCGTACCTTCTATTCTACAATTTATCTTACTTCTTTAAAATACTTTATAAATACCTGATTTACTTTTTCATACATTCTTCTGCTTACAGGTATCTTACTACCATTATCAAAATGCACATCTGTTTTGTCAATATGATGTACATTTTCGATATTACAGATATATGAGCGATGACATTTTACAAATTTTGAATCATCAAGAACTCTTTCAAGCTCAGAAATACTTTCAATGGTTTGAACACTTTTGTAACTTCCTTCTGCATCCATAACTTCTATTATAGTACCATGACCTCTTGCTTCAATATAAGTAATGCTTTTCTCGTCCAGCTTTAAAAGTTCATCTTTGGTATGAACAAGTATATATTTTGTCACCTTGCTCTTGCCAAGCACCTTATCCATACACTTTCTAACTTTATCTTCATCAATAGGCTTAACAAGATAGTGCATTGCCTCTACCTCATATCCCTCTTCAAGATAGTCCGTAATTCCAGTTGTAAATACAATACTTACACTACCATCTTTCTCTCGAACCTTCTTTGCCATCTCCATACCATTCATAGCTTTCATCTGAATATCAATGAATAATATGTCAAAACCTCTATTCACTTCCCACTCAAAAAGAAAGCTCTCTGCACTTGAAAATCCACTTATATTTATATTAATGCTTTTTTCTTTACTCCAGTTTTCAAGATATGTTATCAACAGCTTCTTATGTACTTCTTCGTCTTCTATTATCGCTATATTCATCACATCATCGCTCCATGTGTATTTTTTATAAATAATATTAATCGCATTTTATTTTCCAGGAATTCCCTATTATCTTAAAAAAAGCCATCACATTAAATAGTCTTAATGTGACAGCCATTCTTAAGTCTTAGTTCATTGCAATAATATAATAAACAAGTAATAAAATTATAACAAAGAAAACACTTCCTATCTTTGCTATAACCGAATTAGTTCCACCATTTTTCTGATACCATGTGTATCCAAGTCCCATTAATATGAATAACGCACCTGCTATGAGCTGTAAATTTATGTATAAATCTGTATATCCATCAATATAGTAGTATGATGTATCTACAGTTCCCCCTAAAATACGCATAGCTGAATCTATCTCAGACTCTGCTTCACTATCCATCTTCTTTATGAGACCTTTAATTTCAACACCATCTTCGCTCATACCATAACTATTAAAGTTATCAAACCATTCTTTATCGCCTCTATAACTGATACACACATCTAAATCTTTATTAAAAACAAAGTAAAAATGATCAGTTCCAATTGGAATACTGTTAACTGTATGCTCAATTGATAAATATTCTTCTGTAGCAAAGAATACTTCACCATCAACATACATACCTTTTTCAATATCATCACTTAATAACTCTTCAAGGTCCACATCATTACCTTTCTTAATCATCTGTGATACACCACTTACTACAAAACCAATACCTGCAATAAACAATATTGCAATAGCTAATAGTTTGCCAAATACACTTTGTTGCTTCATCTTAACATCTCCATTTCTTTTTTTATTATTCAACTAAAGCAGTATAACATATATTTCGCCAAATTTCTACATATATTTTCCTTTTTCGCTCTTCTATACAAATCATACCCACATCCTTTGTTGCCATAGTATATTTTGAATATTGATTAATCACCTCTAATGCCTCTTTGTGAGGATGTCCATATGAATTATTAATACCACAGGAAATCACTGTTATTTCTGGTTTAGCTAAACTCAATAAATCTTCAGAATTTGAATTTTTAGAACCATGATGTGCACTTTTTAGTAACAAAAGATTCTTTAAATCATTTCCATATTGGCCATAAATTAACGCTTTTTCTTCTTTCTCACCAATATCTCCTGTCAATAAAAATCTATTATTATCATATTTTCCAAGAAGAACTATAGAAGATGCATTAATATCTTCATAATCATATTCAGCCTTAGGGTTAAGACAAATATATTCAAGTCTTTTATCCCCTATAACATCTCCCTCCTCTATGGTTATAATATTTATCCCTTTATCATTTATCAGCTTTATAATTTTTTCATATGTTTCACTTTTCTCAGGCATATATGCTCCAAATATTATATTTTTAATCTCTATTTCATCATTTTCTAGCAATTCTATTATTCCGCTAATATGATCTGTATCTGTATGTGTAATAAAAACAGCTGTCAATTCTTCCCGTCCTCTATATTTCAAGAAAGGCTCTATAATATATTCTCCAATATTTTGTTTATTAGTACTCCCTCCATCTATGAGATAATTACTTCCATCGGGACTCTCTACATATATACAATCCCCTTGACCTACATCCAAAATTGTTATGTTAAAACAATACTGCCTTCTACATAAAACCAAAATAAGCATAGCTGCTACTCCAACTGAAATTATGGATATAATAATCTTCATTGACCTATTTTTTCTTTTCAAAACCACACATATAATTGCTATACCTATAAGAATAAGATAGTATATTATCACTTGCAAAACGCTTTTACTTCCGGTCACATACACATTTAATGGCAATTTCATAAAAACAGAACAAATTAATTTGTACACCTTCAAAATTATAACACTTACCATTATCACAATCTCTCCCAATGGTTCTGCAATATAAAATGCCATTCCTCCTAAAAAACCACTGATTACAATAGCTCCCATCATTGGTAATAACAATGTATTTAATATTATAGAATATACCGGAATTTCATAATACAAAAAAGAAACAGCCATCAATGTTACCATATAAAACATCACTGAAGTCACCACAGCATTAAATATTTTTATCTTTATTCCCTTGCCGTTTAACCTTTCTTCAAAAATTTCATTTAATACTGGCAAGACAAATGCAATACCTGCAACTGATAAAAAAGACAGAACAAAACCTCCATTATTAATATATAAAGGATTATCCACAAGTACCCATATCAAACTAATTGCCATTGCATTTTTCATATCGTATTTTCTTCCTAAAACATGTGAAAATATATTTATAATATACATTATTACAGCTCTAACAGTTGATACACTTGCACCTGAAATCCCACAGAAGCACAACATAATCCCACTTGACACTAAAAACGATGCAGGTTGTCTACAAAATTTACGCATAAATTGGTATACAAACCCACCTGCTAACGAAATATGCAATCCCGAAATTGTAAAAATATGTCCTATTCCTGACATAGTATATAAATCCTTAATCTCCCCATCAAGCTTCTCTTTGTCACCAAATAACATGGCACAAAGCACACCTGCTTCTTCCTCATCACACATACTTTCTATAGATTTTTTTAATCCTTGCCTTATTTTATAAAATCCATTAAAAATCTCACTATATTCATCCCCTACATCACGAACTAAACATTCTTCAAGTACTATAAATATTTCTTTTGAATTATAATATTTTTTTAAATCAAACTCTCCCAGATTACTACTTTCATTAAGTTCTTTTTTCTTCCCTTCAATAATCATTCTTCTTCCAATCTCATATTCAAACTCAGTAAAATAGCATACAATCTTTATCCCTTTTTTTAATTCCTTTATTTCCACAGTTAATCCATTTTTATTCTTCCATATGTTACTCACTTCACCTTCAATTATTATTTCATCTCCTTCTGACCTTTCATCATATTCATCCAACACCATTATTTTATTGTTATATAATTTGCTTCCCACTAATAAAAGCACTAAAAAGAGCAGAATCAGAAGTAGTATTTCACTCTTCTTTTTCCTGCTCACAACATTTATAACAATAATTATTGGCACCAAAATAAAGCCCCAAACAATTCCTATATTATATTTACAAAAAATCTCTCCAATTAACAAACCAGCTGCAATATACAATACCAGCCTATTAATTTTCTTCACCTTCCTTAATAATTATATCTAAATTTCTTGAAAACTGACCTTTTATATCATATTCACTATATAACTTTATATCACTTTCTCCTTCAACAGAGAATTGTACTTTCGTAACATAAGACAATTCAGACAGCGAATTAACTATGGAATATATTAACAATTCTGTAGATACTGGTCGAATAGTTTCCATAATGGACTGATCAATATCTACATAACATACCCCATCCCTTGTATATACCATATCCAATATTGTTTCTTTAGGTAATGTGGATCTGTAGCCGTTTTCTATATCGTCTTGTGTCACGCCTTCAATAAGTTTCATTATTATAAACTCTTCATACGAAATCGAATAATCATAATAACATACAATTTCCTTTTTCTTCAGCTTTGTACCATCCTCATTTGAAAAATATAATACAACTGTGACCTCTTTTTTAGCATATGGAAAACTATCTTTGAAATTCACAAAATCATCTGCCTTCATCTTGTTTATTGTATTTCCGGCTTCGTCTTTGATTGTCTGCCCATTCACTGTTATTCCTACATAATCAACACCTTCTATCTGCGTCATTGTAAGTACAATACAGGCTCTCAAAAGAATTTCTGTAATACCTTGTGATTCTATATATGTTTTATCAAAATCCAATGTAAGAATTCCATTTGAAATATTCACATTCAAAAGAGTAGCACTTGTGGTAATATCTTTAGTTTCCTCAACAATATATTTATTAATATATGACATAAAAACCTCTGCCATATCTTCTACACTTTTGTCCTTATCATATTCAATAACCTTTGATTTCAATGTAGTCATATCTTTATTGAGATAATATATTTGATATTCACCTTCTTTAAGTACTGTTTCTTTATTATTCTCTATTACTATTTCATCTGTTGAATCATCACATCCGGCTGAAAATACACTAACTGCCAAAATCATTATTACAAGAAGTAAACTAACAATTCTTCTTTTCATCTTTATTACTTCCTTCCCAAAATAAACATCATTAATCCCCAATATAATTCAAAGGAATCCTAATATTTACAGTAGTTCCTTCACCTTCTTTGCTATGAAGCTTTATTTCGCCTTTATGAAGCTTTATTGCACTCTCCGTCAATGAAAGCCCCAATCCTGTACCTCCAGTTTCACGAGACCTAGCTTTATCAACCCTATAAAATCTGTCAAAAATACGATTTTGCTCATCCTGCGGAATTCCTATTCCTGAATCTTCTACTTTCACATAAAAATACTTTAAATCCGCATTTAATGAAACTCTCACATATCCGTCCATAACATTATATTTTACCGCATTCTCCACAATATTAGATATAACAATACTAATCTTGACTTCATCAACCTCTGCCATAACCGGTCTAAAGCTTTCAAAAACCAACTCAATATTTTTCTCTGCCGCAATCGGCTTCAAACGTTTCAATATAACTTCTATAAGTTCATTTATATTAACTGTTTCAATTTTAAGCCCTTCTGTCTTTTTATCCATTTTAACCAATGAAAGCAAATCTGTAATTATCTCATTTTCTCTATCAATTTCAGCAACAATATCTGTCATAAATTCTTTGTACATTTCTTCTGGTACATTTTCACTTGCAACCAATGAGTCCGCCAAAATTTTGATAGATGTGATAGGTGTCTTTAACTCATGTGATACATTAGATACAAAATCTTCTCTGGACTTATCCAATATTTTCATTCGCTCAAAAAGATGCTCAATAGCTTCTTCAATACTGTCTAATTCCGAATAACCCTTTGTTTCAATATCAACATCAAAATTACCCATCTTTATACTGTCAATTGACTTTTCAAAATTTTCGAAAGGCTTTGTTGAATACACTGAAAAAATAAATGCAAATAGTATAACAATTACAAATACTATAAGAATAATCACTGTAGTTCTGCTATCAACTGTATCAATTGTATTATCAATATCCTTTGTTGATACAGACATAAGTATAACACCTATACTTCCATCACTCTTATTAACCTTTTCGCATATCTCGATATCATTGTCTTTCTCAGAATATTTACAGTAATCATCACCTTGTATACATTCTACAACCCCTTTATAAATGCAAACCTTTCCATTATCCGCTCTATAAGTATCATACAAAATTTGCAAGTTGCTGTTTACAATAATAATTCTACCTGTATACAAACCTGTAATCTGACTTATCCTGCTTTCAATATCCTTTGTTTCTGCTGTTGACAGAAAATCCACTTTATTTATATCATTTTCCAAGACTAATGTAATATTCTTTAATTTTTTTATTCTATCATTAACCATACTGCTTTTATACTCATTTAGCATCACATCTTTAAGTATAAGCACAGGAACCAGCCCTAATATAATAATTGCAAATATTATCAATAATCTGAAGCTCCTAAATATCTTTGGAACTCTAAATCGTTTCTTTTCTTTCATACACTTATCCTTTGAAATAATAACCTACGCCCCATTTTGTATGAACATATCTTGGCTCGCTTGGGTTATCTTCAATTTTTTCTCTTAATCTTCTAATATGTACATCAACTGTTCTTGCATCACTTGAGTACTCATAGCCCCATATTGTGTTTAACAAATTATCCCTACTATATACCTTATTTGGATTTAAGATAAGTAATTCCAAAAGATCGAATTCTTTTGCCGTTAAATTAACTTCCTTTCCTGATATAAACAATCTTCTTCCATCAAGATCAAGCTTCAAATCACCTTTTATCAAAACCTTATCTTCGTCTTTCTTCACTGAACTTTTTACATTTCTCCTAATGATAGCTTTGATTCTTGCTTTTACTTCAAGAATATTAAATGGCTTTGTAATATAGTCATCTGCACCATATTCCAATCCCAATATTTTATCCATATCTGCACCTTTAGCTGTAAGCATAATAATAGGTATGTCAGAAAATTCTCTAACTTGTTGACATACTTCATATCCATTTAACTTAGGTAACATTAAATCAAGAAGAACAATATCATATTGGTTTTCTCTAATCTTACTAACAGCCTCTTCTCCATCATAAGCCGTATCAACCACCATACCATCTTGCTCCAAACTAAATTTAACACCTTTTACAATCACTTTTTCATCATCGACAACTAATACCTTACAATCCATCTCTTACCTCTCCTAATTAACTGTTATCATATCTTTTATTTTAGAAAATGCTGCTTCTTTTATGCCTGAAACATTCATTATATCTTCTATAGTTTCAAATTTACCATTCTGCTCTCTGTAATTAATTATGTCTTTTGCTCTTGATTCTCCTATTCCTGGTAGTAACATAAGTTTTTCTGCATCTGCTGTATTAATATTAATAAGTGCTGAACTGCTTTCTACAACAATTTCATTATTCTCTACCTGTGAAACAGAATACACCATTATTTTTTCGCCATCCAATATCTTGCCAGCTAAATTGATATATTCCTGGTCTGCCTGTTCTGTAAAACCACCTGCTGCCTGAATTGCATCACATACTCTGGAATCTTTTGGTAACTCATATACCCCCGGTACATTTACCTCTCCTACTACATATACACATATTAACTCTAAAGCTTCTGTTTCTTCTACATTATTCTGTGTTGTTTCAACCTGAAGTATATTATTTTTCTTTTCATTACATGCACCAAGCATAAAAACAACAAAAATAACAAACACTATTAAGATACTTCTTTTAACTAAGTTCATTTGGCTCACTCCTTGCTTATCACAAGGAATTCTGCATACTACCTATTCATTTTACCTTGATGTGACAAAAAAAACAAGTCCTACAATAGCAAATATATTACATTATTACCATCATAAAACTTGTTTATTCTTTTAATTAATATTTTTTGAGTTGTATGTTTCTTGTAATTGACCAAGAATGGTTGCTATATCCTGACCTTCCCAAATATGATTAATGGAATTCTTTACCAGAAGTGCATAATCTTCAGTTTCCATATACTTTGGCAATGAAATTGACTCTTCATAAGCTTCAAAGAATCTGTCAGCAATTTCAATACCATAATCAATTCCTCTTTTTGTGGATAAAATCTTACACTTTTCATACATTTTATCTGCCAATTCATATGATGCCATATTAGCAAATTTTTTCGCATCCTCTATACTATCACTATATGGATTAACAATAATCATCTCTGTATACGACATTGCAGATACTCTTATCTCTTCACTAAAATCAGGAATAGGCATGGCACTGTAATTCAATGATGCAAATGCTTCATTACCTACAATCTGTGTATTTAATATAGCAAATAATGTCTTTCCTGCCGCAAAATCTGCTACTATTGAAGCATAATCTCTCGAATCATTACTAAGTCCAAAATAATCCTTCAAAGCTACATATTGTGCAGCAGCAGCTTTAGCTTCCTCCGAATCTAATGATACTATCAATTCTCCGTTTTCAGTATTCTTTTCTACTTTTAGATACTCAGCAAAAAAACCATAATTGTAAAGTAAATCATCCGATTCCATTTCAAAAACTTTTGATATACCTTCTAAATTAGTTTCTCCACCTTCCTCGTATCCAACATATGATTTAATATCTTCAAAACTCTTTGGCACTTCCGCAATATAATTTGTATTGTATGCTAAAACTGACACATCGTATCCCAAAGGATATCCACAAATTTTGCCATTATAAGAAACACTTTCCACTGCTTTCTTTGCATAATTCTCTTTATTCACAATATCATCTTCGCTTATAACTGAAACGATTCCTGATAAATATAAATTCTCCATAATAGACGTTCCAGCTATGTATAAATCAGGTCCTTCACCCTTTATACTTGTAGAATTAATAAGTGTTGCATAACCTAAATCGTTTATACACACAAGGTTAACCTGTATTCCTGTCTCTTTTGTAAACTCTTCAGCTACATACTTTAAATACTCCTCGTATCCATTGTACTCATACCATATGTCAAAGCTTTTCTCCTCAATTACTTCACTTTCTTTAGCGATTTCCTGTTTCTGTTGCTTTACCATAACATCCCTTTTGTACTGGCGAGTTGAAAATATAATCCCCAATGAAAGCACACACATAACTATGGCTGCCACTAATCTCTTTAACATAAAACCTCCAACCTAATCCAATAATTACATTGACTTTAATACATTTCTAAGAATTGTAACCATTTCATCAATGTTATCGTTATTAATAACGAGTGGTGGTACAAATCGGAGTACATCCTTACCAGCTGAAATAACAAACAATCCATTTTCAATGGATTTTGCTACCACCTGTCCCACAGGAACAGTCAATACAAGTCCCTGCATAAAGCCTTTACCTCTTCTTGTCACAACACACTCAAATTCTTCTACTATTTTATCAAGTTGTTCTTCTAAATACAAGGCTGTTTTATTGACATTTTCAATTATTTTTTCTTCTTCAAAAATATCAAAGACTTTTGAAACTGCAGCACATGCAAAAGGATTACCACCATATGTTGTTCCATGATCTCCCGGAACCATAGCCGCTGCAACATTTTCCTTAGCAACAAATGCTCCTACAGGCACACCGCATCCAAGAGCTTTTGCACATGTAATAATATCTGGTAAAATATTGTAATGCTGGTATGCAAACATCTTGCCTGTTCTGCCCATACCACACTGAATTTCATCACAAATCATCAAAATATCATTTTCATCACAAAGCTTTCTTACACCTTCAATAAAT
>CAZESO010000005.1:0-27754 GCA_964515325.1 uncultured Roseburia sp.
TTCCAGAAAGACCAAAGAAGATTGCTGTGTTTTCGCCATTCATATCTGTGTTTGCTGAACAGTGCATTGAAGCAATACCCTTTAATGGTAAGTAGTAGTTCATCATAGAGAACATACCCTTCTTCATTTCACCGCCGTACCATGTATTGATGATAACCTGTTCCTTGCTTGTGATGTTGAATGCTACAGCTGTTTCTGAGTTAAGACCTAACTCTTTGTAGTTTTCAACCTTAGCCTTTGAAGCATTGTAAACAATGAAGTCTGGCTCGAAGTTTTCAAGTTCAGCTTCTGTTGGCTGGATGAACATGTTCTTTACGAAATGTGCCTGCCAAGCAACTTCAACGATAAATCTGATAGCCATTCTTGTGTCTGCGTTAGCACCACAGAAAGCGTCTACTACAAATAATCTCTTATTTGAAAGTTCCTTCTTAGCAAGATCTTTAAGTTCAGCCCAAACCTCTGTTGAAATTGGGTGATTATCATTCTTATATTCGTCTGAAGTCCACCATACTGTATCCTTAGAATTTTCATCCATAACGATGTACTTATCTTTAGGAGAACGTCCTGTATAGATACCTGTCATAACATTAACAGCATCAAGTTCTGTGTTCTGTCCTACTTCATAACCTTCTAAACCGGCCTTTGTCTCTTCTTCAAATAATAATTCGTAAGAAGGATTGTATACGATTTCAGTTGTACCAGTAATTCCATAAGCTTCTAAATTAATTTTTGACATTTACTCTAAACCTCTTTCTTTATTTATTTAATAATTTACTATCTTGTACCTAGCTATAGTAACTCATTGTCCCTATTATACAAGATACCATCTGTTTTCGTCAATCACTTAAATGAAAAACATTTAAGTACAATTTTTATGAATTATATTTACTGCTTCTAAGCATTATTTACACACAAAATCAATCCGCAATTCCATTCCCAATCCTTCTGCCAATCTTCTTAGTGTACTCACAGAAGGATTACCCATTCCGCGTTCCAATTTGCTAATATCAGCTTGATATATTCCAGTTTTCTCTGACAATTCTTTTTGTGTTACCCCAGCCTGTTCTCTAGCCAGTAGTAATTTGTATGCCAGCAAATGATTAAAATTAGGTTCTTCTAGCGTTTCTATTACAACTCCGCCTTCCCAAATACTTTCAGCATCTAGGTCTAAATCATCATTCCATGACACTCCATATCCACCACAATCAACCTCTACTTTTTCAAACAATTCCTTATTATTTTCAAATATTTTAAATGCAGGTAAAACTGAAAATAGTTTCTTTATATCATATCTAACAATCTGCCCATCAAAAAAGATTGCATTTAAAATAAAATTATCTTTTGGCTCTACTGCTTGAATTCTATGTGTCATATGAAACCTCCTTTTCATATCTATATATCAGTTTACGGGATCTAGCATTTCAAAATCCTGTTTTTCCCACATTTGTAACAATCGTTCCTTATAGTATATAATAAATTCTTTGACAAGTATCTGAATTCTTTTAGGCATATCGCCTTCAAACATTTCTCCATCCAGAATACTAAACATACCTATGCATTCTCCATATATTGCATGAACATGAGGTGGATTATGTTCGCTTTGCCGTAAATACATCTTTATAGTAATCCCATTAAACCTCGAAATAACAGGCATTTTATCCCCTCCCTACTTTTTTATGTATTATATAGGATATATCCTATATTGTCAAGTATATAATTAGCAATACATTTACCTTATAATAATCTTCATAGTTACATTTCTATATTTAGGATTCACATCTCTATCCTCAGTCATCTCAAGATATGGCAATCCTGTTCATAACGGACAAGGTTCTTCGATGTAAACAACATCATGCACCCCTTTGTCACAGTTGTATGGCGTTTCAAGCATCGAATAGTCTGAAATGTAATTATAAAGACCTACACCCGGTTTTGTGTATGATAAAATATATGCCATTGTGTATTACCTCCATTATAAATTTCACATAATTATTATGATACTAATTGTATCACCAAATGAATTATAATGGAATATAAATCGGAATGGCTTTGTACTCATTTTTCAACAAAACAGCCTTTTTGATACAAAAATATATAAACTGTCATTATTTATAAGCGTTTACAATATAATGTCACCATTAAATGCAAATCTAAACTTAAAGTTAGAAATACGTCCGCCAGCATACGCCAACGGACCTTCAAAAAATTATCTATTATTCTTCTACCAACATCTTCACCGGTTCAATTTTTCTTATTTTCACAGATGATAAAAATGATGTTATCATCGCCACTACAATTATCCCTATAACAGTTATCAGTAACCATTTTAAATCTACTGTAAACGGACATTTTTCTATACCACAAAACGAAAGACATGTTGCAATTAACGGTTCCATAAAATGAATGCTTAATATCGCACCACATATGGCACCTATGGCTATAACAGGAATATTTACCATCATAGTTTGAACAATAAGCTGTCCTGTTGTAAATCCAAAGGCTTTGTTGAGACCAAGATTTTTCCTCTCTCTTATGACCTTTGATTTTATAAGTAATACTTCCACTAACGTCACAACAAATACTGTGATAATTACAAAAATAACACAAATGGCAATCATTGCTAATTTTACCGAACTCATAGTGCTTTTCAACATTTTATCAGCATTTCCAACAGCAAAATCAGGATATTTGCTTAACACTTTTTCAGACATATCTTCAAAAGTAATGCTTTCATTTGTATAAACATACAAAAACATTATCTGACAATCTCCATTTAAACGAACCGCTCCATCCTTAGACAACATAGCCTTCAATCCCATATTATTTATCTTTTGGTCAATACCACATACAACATATGGCATTCTCTCGCCCTGCCCTGTCACATATATGGTATCGCCCACATCTACATTAAGATTCTTGGCAATATTTGTTGTCAACACAATTTCATTATCATACTTTGGAAGGCGACCACTAATAATCATTTCATTATGTATACTATCCGGCTGCTGCCAAATATCGCATGTAACCGCAGTTTCCTCTTCCTTACTTTCCAGTTCAATGGTGCTTTGACTATAGTAAAGAACTTCTTTTACTTCAGTCCATTCTTCCATCTTTGTTCCTGCTTCTTGCAGATTTTCGCCTGAAATAACAATGTCCCCTGTCTCAGCACCTACCATTTTCATAAGTGTATCATTATCTACAGCGAAATTCTCATACATTCCAAAACCTACACAGGCAGCAAATGATAATATCATCACAACAAAAAGAATTGATATATTTTTTGCTTTCTCACACATCAAATTCTTTCCTGCTAATGTAAGCGGAATTGGTAATCTGCTCTTATCAAAGCCAAAATAATTCTTCTTAAAGTTGTGAGTATGTATGCCTCCGCGCAACGATTCCAAAACAGTTATTTTCCTATAAAGTCTTCCACTAATATACGCCACACTGAGTACAACTAATAAAACAGCAACAGCAGTAAGTAATGCCGCTCTTAAATTAAAGCTCTGCTTCCATTCAATACCTAACATTATTCCTTGGAATTTACCTATAATTTCACTTCCTGACATACCCATTAATATTCCTGCTATCACAGCTAATACTGAGATAATCCCCATTTCTATTATAACAGTTATATTAAGCTGTGCCGGTGTATATCCTGCCGCCTGAAGAATTCCAACATTTTTCAAATTCATTTCTATATAATTACGAATGCTGAAACGCATAATAATAAGCACAACAATGATTAAGAGCAATGAAAATACAAGCACAATACCCATACTAATTTGTGGCATCATTGTAACTCCACCTTTCATGGCATCCCAATTAACCCCTAAATTGGTTGTCTGTGAAAGTTCTGGAATCTCCTTTGTCAAAATCGGGCTAATCTTATTATCAAATTCAAAGCTGTCCTCTCCCTCTTTTAATCTAACCTTATGCTGTATGTACTGAGAATCTTTCGCTACAGAATTTTCTGCAATCATATCCTCCATACAGCTTTCGCTAATGTATGCTCCATATACACTTATATTAAGAGGTGTTGCAAATAATGGATCCTGAACAAATCCTGCCACCTCAAACCTATACTCCTTCTCACCAATAGTTAAGTAGCATTTGTCTCCCACATTATACCCAGATGCTTCCTTCATATAATATGGAAGTAAAATAGAATCATAATTAATAGTAGCGCCTTCTGCACCCACCAGTTTTCCAATCTTTCTGTCTTCCTCGATTATGCCTATGGCAAACTGCGCCTCATTACTTTCCTTTTCTCCCTCTTTTTTGTATTCAACCTTCAAAATGTACAATGCTTCTGAAGCTTCATATTCTGCTACTTCTTCTTGGGAAGTCATAACCTCTTTTATCTTTTCTGCCTCCACATTACTCATATAGAATAAATCCGCTGTATGAGCTTTATCGTAGGCATCATCCAACACCTTATCCATTCCAAAGAACACAGAAATACTTGTATATAGTAATAATGTGGCTAATGCTATCAAAAAGAATAGTATTACTACATCTCCCTTTTTCTTTTTCATATTTTGCCTTGCAATAAAAAACAATGCCTTCATGACTACCACCCCATTTCCTCTAAGAAATGACGAAGCTTATCATGTCGCTGCCTATCCCCACTCTGATACTGCCCAAGTTCTAATTCTCCTGTAATAATGCCATCCTTTAAGTATAATACTCTATTTGCCCTTCTGGCAGATTTCATATCATGAGTAACCATGACAATGCTCTGACCTTTTTTATTAAGCTCTGTAAATACATTTAAAACATTTTCAGTATTTTGTGAGTTCAATGCACCTGTTGGCTCATCAGCAAACAGTATCTCAGGCTCATTTATTATTCCACGAATGACTGCTACACGCTGTTGCTCTCCGCCTGACAACTGAGTTGGGAACTTATTAAATGTCTGCTCTGAAATTCCAACCTGTAATAATAGCTTTTTAGTCTTTTCCACCAGAGCCTTTCTATCCTTATTGACTAACAAACCGCAAATCATAATATTATCAAGAACACTCATATTGTCATTTAAATAATTCTGCTGAAATACAAATCCACAATGCTTTCTACGAAAAATAGCCAATTTGTCATTGCTGTATTTTGAAATCTCCTCTCCATTGTATGAAATACTTCCAAGTGTAGGTCTGTCCATTCCTGACAATGCATAGAGAAGTGTACTTTTACCGGAACCTGAGTTCCCCATAATAACAGTAAAATCTCCCTCTTTAATAGAAAGATTTAAATTCTTTAAAACATGCTGCTGTACGCTTTCATTTGAAAAGGTTTTGCATAAATCCTTTGCTACTAATATATCTCTCATTTTCATTCGCTCCTTTCATCCCTTATTCTAGCAGCATTAATTATAAAAGTCTTAATCTGTTTCCTGTCTAATTCTTAATTAATTCTTATCTGCAACAGATTTCATTACACTTTTCTTAAAAACAATTGGACTACAAAACCGTTTTCATTGTAATACTCCATATCCCCCTTCATCTGCTCCATAAATGTCTTGGCAAGGTAAAGTCCCAGTCCCGAACCGGCTTTTCCCTTTGCATTACTTCCACGATAAAACTTTTCCATTATAAGTGGCAGCTCATCCTCAGCAACACCATCTCCACTATCCTTTATCTTAATCTGTATGCCATCTTCTTGTTCCTTAAAGCTGACCTCGACTGGTGTACCTGCATATTTCCAAGCATTATTCAAACAATTATCAACGACCTGCTGTAAACGTAATTTATCCATATATACCAAGCACTCTGGCACTTCACCTTTGACTGTCATTTCTCCATAGTACTCCATTTCAGAAAACATATCCAATATACACAGCGAGCTTTCCTCAACAGGCTCAACCTTCAACACCGCCAATTCCTCCAGAGTCGCATGGAATAAGTTATCAACCAATTTGTGAATCATTTTCGCCTTTCCATCAATCAATGCAACCTTTTCTAATGTGTCCGGATTTTTTTCTTTAATTTGCATAACCTCACAAGTTGCCTGAATGGTTGCTATAGGTGTTTTTATATCGTGAGATAATTCTGCCATCAACTCTTTCTTACTTTGATTCGCCTGATATTCGCTTTCTCTGGCACGCTTTAATTCCTCTCGCATTATATCAAAGCTTTCTGAAAATGCTCCAAAGTAATCATACTTATCCATCGGCAATGGAAAATCCAAATTTCCCTTAGCAATCTGCATTGAAAACTTCTGTAACTTTTGAAACGGGCGCACGAATCTAAGATATATAAAACCTAACAAAATATATCCGCCTAAAAGCACTAAGCCCCAAACTAAAACTATGTTTTTGCGCATAGCTTCTTCCATCATCTGATAATGTTGTTCTTCAACATTCCAAATAATCTTACCATTTAAAGCATCATCTACAAAATAATCTAACACCAACGCTTCATTTTTCAATGCATCATTCAGATTTATCTCATAATCCTCATCAGACAAAAGAATAATTTCACAATCATATTTTCCTTCAAGTTCATCGCGTGATTTGCCCTGCTTCAGTTCTTTTGATATCAATATGTGCTGCTCATTATAGTAAACCATATCACGATTTGATGAAGACTGATTTGCAAATGATGTATATATGTACAAGAACAAGATTAGCATTACTGCTGTATATCCAATTAACCAATATTTTATCTTCATTACTTATCCTCTGTTTCTAATATATACCCGGTTCCCCAAATGGTTTTAATCAATTGAGGTTCATTTGGATTGTCCTCTAACTTTTCCCTAAGCTTACGAATATGAACATTTAATGTTCCATCACTGTAAAAGCAGTCGCCCCACACTTCATCAAAAAGCTTCTCCTTTGTCACAATTGAATTCCTGTGCTCAAACAAACATTTGAAAAGGGCAAACTCCTTTGCTTTAAGAGCAATTTCCCTGCCACTCATGGATACACTTAATTTATCTTCCAATAGCTGTATGCCACTTGCATTTTCTTCACTATTCTTATTCTGCAATTTCTGTTGGTTAATGCTCATTCGCTTCAAAATAACCTTAACTTTTGCCAACAGCACGCTCAAGGTATATGGCTTTTTAATATAATCATCTCCACCAATATTAAGGGCAATCAACACATCATCATCACTCTGTCTTGCGCTGATAAATAATATCGGAAGATTATATTCCTCTCGTATCTTTTTACATAAGTCAAAACCGCTCTCTTCTTCTAAATTAATGTCAAGCAGCAATATATCCACTTCATTTTCCTGTAGAAATTCCATACATTTAGCTGTGTTTTCTACATAAGCACAGCTTACATCAAACATATTAAAGTATTCACAGGTCATTTTTGACAAATCTATTTCATCATCTACTATTAAACAATTATAATGCATAGGGGGTTCCTTTCTGTATTCTTTTTACATAATTATTTCAATTTATAATATCTTACTTCATATTTCATATCATATCGGTCAACCGACATAATTGTCAATAATATTTATCATGCAAAAAAGTCTGTCAGCATACGCCAACAGACTTTCCTAATCCTTATTTTTATATAACCATTGTGCAAACAAAATCCACCATTAAAACTACCAATACTGCAATACTGATAACTGTTATTTGTTTGTCCTTCAATTTTCCCAACACAAAATCAAAGAACGGTTGGAATATGTATAAAAATATCAAGCCACCTAAACCGAATCTAACAGATGGTGATAATGCAATTCGCCCTTGAAAATTAATGGCATAATCTGTATATGTCTGCCAAGGCCAAGCTCCTGTAAACAGTTCCAAAATGTAGCTTGTAACCAATTCAAGCAATGTTGCCATAAGCATACATCCCAAAAAAACAGTTATGATTTTTAAGAATATATTTTTGTCTGACTCTTTTTTATACTTATAAAATACCAATATAAAAATCGTAGCTCCTACACCATATATAGGACAATAAGGTCCAAACAAAACACCTCTGTTTGAAAATCCCCATCTATAAATAACCACTTCCAAAAAAACTTCATAGCACCAACCAAATACAGCATAAAGCATAAAGCATATAATCATTTTTTGAAGTTTAATGGATTTTGATAAGTTGCAAAATTTGTTTTCCTGTTTCGTTGTCATTTGTATGTCCCCCATAATTCATAATCTAGTGTCATGGGTATTTTACCATTAAATGGAAGATATGTCAGCGGGAAATTTTTCAGTTTACATGTTCTATTCTGATATGAGGATATAGCTTTTTAAACAATAGTTAAAACTAGTGTGGCACAAGCTAAACATTGTTTTGTACCCATTTTTTAATATTATAGCCTTTTAAGTACAAATTATATATTAATTATCACTACTTATAACTGTCTAATATGTAATTTGTACCTAAACATATCGTTCAAATCTATAAATATACAAACTCAATGAAATATTGTATCCAAATAATTCATATCAACAACTTTAGGAACATTTACTACAAACCCACACATATATCCGACAATAAATGTTAACAACAGTACCACAAGATATATTTTATATGCTATCTTTTTCTTACTATCATTCATTAATCAATTACATCCTTTGTATAACTATGTTGCTAAATTATATTGTATCTTTTATACATCTCTTTACGGTAATTTTCATCAGCAGCAACTTTTCTAATCTCATCCTGACTACAATTTTGTTCTGTCATTTTTAACATTAACTTACCAAAATTATCTTCCCCCTGTTGCATTCCTTGTTGCATTCCTTGTTGCATTCCTAATTCCTTACCACGCTTCTCAGCATTTTCTTCCAAAATTTCTCTGTCAAGCTTTAATATATTTCCACCCATCTGCTTTACCTCGCGCTTTATATTTTCCATATCTTTAGCTACATGTTCAATTATTTTTTCTGTAAGGCAAATTATATCATGCAAATAATCTCTAGCAAGACCTTCTCTTTCAGCCAATTCAGCAATTTCATCATAAAGCATCTGATACTCTGCCTTTAATTCGTCCAACTGATTAGCATCATTATTAATCTGCGCTAACCTCTTCTCAAACCTTAATATATAATATGGCGTTAGAAAAAGCAAGTTTTTCTTACAGATGTCCTCTTTGCTATATTTTGCGATGTTACATACAGGAACTTGATACTCTATATTTTCAAAGAATATATTACTAGAATTATATCTTGGAATTTTTAGATTTACCTTTAACCAATCTCCAAAATTGATATTTTCCCTAAGCACTAAAACTGCTGACTGTGGTAGTTCTAATGTATAAATTTTGTCCTCATTAAAAGATACATTATCAAGAGCTATATGAAAATCATACTCCATCATACGAATTTCCATATATGAATCTTTTGTTGACTGACATTCAATGTGATATATGTTATCTCGAATCTTGAGATAAGAATCTGTGACATTTTTTAATTCTCCTCCATCTTCATCCACAAAAAACTGTTCATTTGCAAGAACCTGAACATCATCTTTTAGTGAATAATCCGTGTGAAATATTTCATTAATCACAGGTATGATAAGTTTTTTACATTTTTCTAACAATGTTCTGAATACATCGTCGAATGGTGTGTTACTTAGTCTTTTAATCTTTTTAGCCAAACAATACCTCCTTATGTATATAACAAAGGATGCAATTGACAAAGTCATAATAACACATCTTCAATTTTAACACAATGTTTTTAATATAAAAACCGCCATGTCATGCCTAACACCATAACACAGCGGTTCACAAAAACAAATTATTCTGCTTTTTTAATTCCAGTTCTAATTCTCTCTTCAATTCTTCCTTTATTTCATCCACACGCTTGTAAATATTTGCGATAGCTTCAGTCTCATCATGTGGCTTTACTTTTTCGCCATGTGCTTCTTTGTCCTTAACTTCTTCATTTCTCTTAGCAAGGTCTTTTCTAAACACAAACTTGAATATAGTTCTTACCAAAGGCTGGATGAAGAATAACTGTGAAAAGAATGCAAATGGGAAGTTGTAACATACTAATTTCAACCACTCAGCAAGGAAATGGAATACATTAAATCACATATAATTGTAAGGGTAATATAAGATCGCTACAATAAAGCTCATAACAGGGCACATTACAAAAACAGTTGCAGAAATAATCATTGTTTCAAATATGAATGGATGATTTTTTCTTGGGTCAAAATAATGACATGCAATTTTAAATGATAATGGACTTCCCAATAACAATTCAAGAGAGTATGCTAAAACGAATTCAATCAACACAACTGCCCAAATTTGAATATTTTTTCCAAGTACAGGAACTCCTCCCATCATATTGATTGCATCCAAAACTCCTACTGCACCTGTGTTCGCTATAAACATATCACCATGGATAACATATAAGCTATAGAATACATAAGCATGCACTGTTACTATTACTGTAACAAATGCGAAAAACATTTTTTGAAATTGATTTCTTGGCATCTTAACTTTCCTTTCTAACTCTTATCTTTTGAATCCAAAACAGAAACATTTACATACAAAAAGACACATATAGTGCTTCCTCTGACCCTATACAAATACCTTGTACCGTAATCAGATTTACGTGCTATGCACTACATGTGTCGTTAGTTATTTCTGTTTTAAATTTTCAACTTTGAGAGTTTAGCAAAAATAAATTTTATTGTCAAGAAATTTATTCTTCTTCCTTTACACTTCATCCTTTTTTTTATATACTATTGAGGAAATATTTTGTCGAAAGAGGGTTTAATATGTTAAGAAAATCACCTATCTTTTGGTTCTGGTTTTTCATAATAGCAATATTTTGTATTCCTTTTATAAGTGAATGTTCATATAATTGTCAGGATTTACAAGCAAATCCTTTTGATTATGCGAGAATAACTGACGTGGAATATAAAGCTGTTGTTGTTGACGAACCTGATAGCCAAGGTAAAGTTATTGTAACAGAAAGATTAACATTTGATATTCATGCAGCTTCTACAGATAATCTGTATTGGGAATTATGGCGAGACCTTCCTGAATATTATGTTGATGGAGTCAAGGTTCATTATCAAGTAAATTCTGTTAAGCAGATTCTTGATGACGGAACTGAAGTTGTTTATGATGAAAGCTCAAAATTATATTGGGACGATTATGATTATGTAAGCAGTAATACTATGTATGGACCTGAAAAATGGTACCATAGCGAAGGTCCTTACGATGAAGATTATGACAGATATGAATGCGTATTCTTTTACGTAGATGGTTTATATCGCGAAGAAGTTGTTTTTGAAATTGAATATGAAATGTATAATGCTGCTTTAAAATATAATGACTGTTCAGATTTATATCTGGCTCCTTATTCAGATTTCACAATAAACTTTTTGGAGTCTTTTAAGGGAGAAATCCTTTTTTCCGAAGAAGACATGCCAGCAGAAGGAAATTATGAAGTATTTACATATGGAACAAATGCAGGTGAGTTCCGTGTCAAAGAGTCAGACTCTATGAATCCGGGATATTACACTTTATATTTTGATTTAGATGAGGATGACCTGAAATTCAGACCATATAATGAATACATCGAATTTGAGTTTGTAGCATTCGATGAAGATAAGCATATATTCACCGAATATGCACCATCAAACAATTACACCAATGATGATGTATTAGAAGAAATCCGTGATGTACATGACTATTATGCAGATGCCACTGATAAATATGCAAAAATTAAAACAGCTATTTTTGTATCTTTATCAATAGGCGCAGTACTTGTATTGGTATATTCTTTTACCGCAGGTTCCCGTTTGAAATCAAAGAGCACTTTCTTTGAACCTGCTGATAAAATGGATTATTATAAGGAAATTCCAAGTGACTTGGACCCTAATTTTGCTGCTGCTTTAGTTTTCTGCAAACATCAGCAAAACAAAAACGATTCCGCTATTTATTCAGCATTATTGCTAAGTTTAGCACGTAAAAGGTATATCGCTATACAAGAATCTGGTTTTAATGATGCCATAATTACAATTATTAAGGATGCCACCAAAGTTTACGAACCATTAACTCAATGTGAGGAATACTATTTCAATTTATTAGTAAGACATTCTTCTAATGGTTCAATACTTATGGGTACTCTCCAATACAGAGTTTCTTGTGATTATGCTAACACAGAAACTTTTTCTAATAATATGAAGAATTCTATTGTTAACATTGGTATAAAAGAGGGATATTTCCAGAAAGCTGAATACGACAAACCAAAGAAGTCAATGAGAAAGTTTGCAAAGTTCCTTTGGATTTCAGGTCTTATTCAGATAATTTTGGTAAACATTATTTGTTATCAGACACGAGTAGATTTGGCTTATGGTGCTTTCTTCATCATGGGTATCAGTTGTTTAGTCAGCTCAATTTATTTGAAAAATCAATCGAATAAATATGTATTACTTACACAATATGGTGAAGATGAGTACGCAAAATGGAGAGGTTTATATAACTTCCTGAAGAACGAGTCGCAGATTAAGGATTGTACTATAACTTCATTACCTGTATGGGAGAAGTATTTAGTTTATGCTACTGCATTTGGTCTTTCAGAAAAAATCACCAACTCTATTAGCTTTAAATGCCCAGAGTCACCTACAAGTACAAATACTGTTTTCAACAACAGTTATTACCGTTCTGGTCGATATCATCACACAGGTCGTTCATTCCATTCTTCTGTCCGTTCAGGTTCATACTCAAGCGGCGGTGGATTCAGCTACGGTGGAGGTCGTGGCGGCGGCGGCGGTGGCGGCGGTCACTAATAATAAAATCAAAAGATTCCTATGGTTTTTCCACCTAGGAATCTTTTTTTACAAATATATCTTTTGTCTGAAGATTTTCAAAATGAAGTTTCATACTTTTTGCTATATCCTCTTTATCAAATGTTTTATATATGGTTTTTGAAATATATTTTTCTGCAATTTTTAAAATGTATTTATAATCCATAATATCATCAGGAAAATATATGCCACCCTTATTTTTATTTTTCAGCATCCAAGAAACTGCTGCCAGTGCCGACATTGCAACCGGTGTAATAGTTGGTGTCTGCCAATATGAATCGTTCTTGTTTTTGTAAAGATATGACAACTCCACTCTGTTTCCTACCCATACAGGATTAAATTTGTCACCGATAATTAACACACCTACATATTCTGTACCCGACTCAATGTTTTCTTGATATAATAGCTCGAAATTCTCCGGATATTCATATCCGCGGATAATAGTTTTTCCTTGTCCATCCTCGCAATCCATAGGCTTGTCCGGATTCGGTTCAGGATAATCATTAACCTTGGCATTTTTAAAATATTTACTGGCATAATCACATGGCGAATACAAAAACACAACTGTAGGCCTGTATACCACTTTACCTTGTTCTTTAACTTCCATACCTTGTGCTATAGTAATTGTTTCTTCATGAGGAACTAAAAATGCCTCAAATTCGCCACCCGGATAATAAGTTCTACATTTTCTATCCGCTGCAATATTTTTAAATTCCAAAAATCCCTTTTCCCTATCATAGAAATTACACTCGTCTTCAAAATCTATGTTTTCATGGGTTCCTACATTTATTGTGGCTTCGCTAAGCATTTCAAACCAGAATGTATCCTTACACCATGTACTAAACAATATATTATCATTATATTCTTCTCTAGTCTGCTGTAAATCGATATCATTTACATGAATCATTTTTATTCCCAATACCCTTGCTGCCTCATTGAACTTACCATTCTTAATCAATTCTTTCAGCTGCTTATCCTTCTTAAACTGAGTTTTTACAATATACTCAATAGCCGCTTTAACAAAATGTGACACCAATCCGGGATTGTTTCCGTGTTGCAAAACAATAGGATGTTTATTTGTATTTTCACTATTATTATGCTTTTCCTTCAAAGCAAGCTTCAATCCATTTTCATTAAAAATACTATACCATTTGTTAGGCCAATCAGCCTCCCCGGTATTTATGTACATAATATTTCTGTCGGCGCACCATTCGCAAATATCTCTTGTTCCGACCGTATCTGCAAAATCGATGAGTAAATCACCACTATCTAAATATTCTTCAAACACTTGCTTAAAGTTTTCCTTTGTAACTTCTTTTACAATAAAATTTGATACCATTCCTCCCAAATTAATGAATGCATCAAATTCAAATTTATCCCTTGTTATGACATAATAATTATTTTCATCAAAGCTAATCTCTCTTGTGATTTTTTCGTAGAAGCTTTTTCCTACTGCACCAAATCCGAATTGAACAATCCGTCCTTCAAACTTTATCAAAACCTTATACCTCTTTAATCCTTATTAATAAGTGGTCTATGAATTTTTACACTTTTAGGCGCTTCATAGCCTTTTGTAAAAAGAATCTTTATTTTCTTCTTTTGATACTCAAATAATATTTTCTTTAAATCTTTTGAGACAGACTCGCCTATTATTATAATTCTGTCAATTCCATTATTTATCAAATACTCTGCTGAAGGCATATCCTGCTGATATATATCCCAGCTGTCATCGAATATTGACGCATCCATTTTAAATCTGTGTAATCGGTTACTATCCATTAAAAAAGCTGGCAATGCATCATCACTTATTTCTATTTTCTGAAGCTCAGATGCGCCCCATTCCAACGCAACTCCTATGGTCCGGTTATCAACCGTCGCCCTTGCCCCCTGCTGTGGGGTTGTTCCATTATAAACAGGAATAGGTCTATATCCTTTTTTAGCAAGACCAATCCCTGTCTTTACTCCATCTGTTCCCGGTAAATCTACAATAATAGCAGTATCCTTATTTTTTTCATCTATAAACTCTATTAATGTTGTATCTATATTTGAAAAATTATACATACCGGAATATTCATTTATTCCTATAAAAGGAACGGGTCTGACCCAATTTACCCATTTCTTACCCATAGGTGCCCATATTCTATATATCTCTCTACCAGTCATTTATTTCATCTTTCCCTTCAATTAAAACAGGTATATCCGCTGCAAATGAATCAACTCTGCGAGACCTACTTATTCTGCCATAAAAGCCTGCATGCTTTTCATTTACCGTATACGAACCTAAACAAAGATGGAATTCTTCTCCATCTTCTCCTAATAACGGTTTACTGTTAAACATCTTCTGAGCAATGTATTCTTTAGGATGAAATTTTACATCCCTTAATATTTTCTTATATTCATTACCCTTGCAAGCTTCCTTTATGGATATACTTTCTCCTACTCTTCCATTTGCCGGCTTATATATATATCCATCCTTTCCTTTGGCATCCTTTACTTCTATAGTCTCAGGTAATAACTGTCGCCACATGGACATACTTATACCATTTTGTTCAAGAGCATCCCACACAAGCGGAAAACGCTTTGTCTGGGCAAATATAGAAACAGGATGATTGCAGGATACTGTTGTTGTATTAAAATATCCCTGCCACCTTCTAGGCTTAACATCAATGAGCCACTCTATAGGCATAAATCTATGTATGGCATCTAATTTCCCTTCATTGCCGTCAAGTATACTATATGCTATCTTATCCTTAAATCTAATATGGTCAGCCGCACCATAAATCACTTCTAATCCATTTTCCTTTAATCTGTCCCCTAAAAACTGCATAACCTGCCTGTCATCACTATAACAGGTGCAATGCACAAGCATTATTCTGCCCTTCTCAGGAACTTTCTCCAAAATAGCATTAACCAGATACTTTCCTAAACCTTTATACCATAAATTCTTTGCCTCCGGCACATTTTTTAATGTATCCAATGCAACTTTAGGCATAAATGAACTTTCAGCATACCCTGCCGGAACATCACTATTTACCTCACTTAACGCCCACTTTCCTTCTACCGTTGGATGAAAATCATATCTCATAAGTCTGATGTGCTTTTCAGACTGATAGTTTTTCATAGATTTGATTTCCCTGCTCATTTTTCTGGATAATTTCAGAGGTTTGGCAAGTTCAAGGTTATTATTAAGAAATTGTTCTGCTGCTCTTGTTTCTTTATCAACACTTTCTGTTAATGTTTTTAATTCTTTGTATTCCTCTTTTGTCAACACTAATGCATACTTTGCAATAGTGTTGCTGTCGATAAATTGAGGATCCCACTTGTAACAGTCAAACATCAGGGTTAATTTATATTCTTCATATTTATCTTTGGGTATCGGGATTAATTTCATAGTATTTCTCTTTCTGTCAAACAATGCGTCTTGGATATTTCAAAATTTATCTATATTTTAACTCATATAAAACTCTAATTTATAGGTATCCTTTTCCTCTAATAAGCTTTCAAGACCCTTCTTTTTAATATTATATCTATTACAACCATTAATCTTTTTTCCTACATATGTCACTTGTACACTACCAAAATATGTGTCGACTTTTACTCTTTCATTTTTTTGCAGTTTATCTACCATTTCTCTGACTTCTCTGCGACTGTAATCCGTATAATCTGTAAGAAGTGATAATATCATTATCTTATGAGTATTTGCATGCATATTCTCTATGTCTTTTTCCTTGGCAAACTCAATTATCTTTTTCATATCCACTAAAAAAAGATTTTCACTTTCAAATTTCTTTGGAAGCATACAAATTTCATCATGTATTGATAAATGTAAAATTTCTCCTGTCATTTTGCTTATATATCCCAATATACGCACTTTATTTTTATTCCAGACAATATATAAAACTGACATTAATACAAAATAGATAATCAAAGCTTCTATTACCTGTTCTTCTCCTCTGATATAGTCAACAAAAGCAAATATTATTGCTAACAAAACTAATACTGTTTCTATATTATATTGTCTTAATAATCCAAGTATCTTTTTCATCATTTAGCTCCTAATATTCCAGTATAGATAAGCTCGTATATTTAATCTTCAATAAGTCTTAATCCTGCTGTATCAGTTACAGGAAGCGAAAATGCTATTGATTTTGCTTTGCTGTCTAAGCCTGCTTTTTTCATAATAGATTTCATAATATCATTCTTTTGCTCTGTTTTTGCAACAATATACAAAATCTCTTTTTCACTGGCAAGGGATACACCCATGAATTTCTCTGCTGCTTCCATACCGGTTCCCTTTGCATGAATAACGGTTCCGCCATAGGCACCAGCCTCTCTTGCAGCATCCATAATTAACTCTGTATATCCTTGTTCTGCTATAACAACTATAAGTTCATGAACAGTATTCTTCAATGTTGTTTCCTCCTCCTTCTGATAATTTTCCTTTTCCAACAAAAATTCTAATGTATGTCTTCCACCAATACTGCTAAGTGGAACAGTAAATGATATTCCACCACCCGGCGCATCAATTTTTAAGTCTTTTTCCATATGACGCTTTATATTTTCCCAGGAACTTTCCTCTACCACCGAAAATGCTACTGCCTTCTCTGCTGTTTCCAATCCAAGGTAATCTAATACTTCATTGGCTGCAGTACCTCTTCCAAGAGTCAGATACATAACATGCAGATTATTTTTCTGGAAGGTTTCTATATATTTCTTCATATCTTTTCGATTGACAATTGTTGTCATCAAATACAAATTTCCCATATAATCCTCATTTCTAAAGTATTGTGTTTAACATTACAATTCAATAATTTCATAATCATCATAAGTTTCACTGGCTGAAACAATATTCTCATTAGCAGCTGACTTATGAAGCTTATTCTCTTTAATTTTAACGATAAGTCCCATTACCTGAATAGTTATAAGCGGTGTCATGGCAACCATTGCAACTATACCAAATGCATCTGTTATGATATTGCCACCTAACGCCTCACATGCTCCCATGGCAAATGGTAACAGGAATGTTGCCGTCATAGGACCTGATGCAACTCCACCGGAGTCAAATGCGATGGCTGTGAAAATCTTCGGAACAAAAAATGTTATTACCAACGCTATAAGATATCCCGGTACTAAAAACCACAGTATTGAAATTCCTGTAAGTACTCGAATCATCGCTAATCCAACAGATGCCGCAACACCTATTGATAAGCTTGTCCCCATAGCTTTTGCAGAAATTGCTCCTGATGTCATCTCTTCAACCTGCTTTGTTAATACGAATACTGCCGGCTCAGCCAAAACTATGAAATAACCGATTATCATACCAATCGGAACGATTATCCATGAATATGATAAACCTGCTATGGTCTGTCCCAAATAATTACCTGCCGGCATAAAGCCAACATTTACGCCCGTCAAAAATAAAACAAGTCCAATATATGTATATACCAAACCAACCCCTATCTTTATAAGAGTTCTTTTATTAATATCCCTTGAAACCAATTGGAAAAGACCAAAAAATATGATAATTGGAAGTAATGATACTGCCATTTCTCTAATATAGTTTGGGAATTCCTCCGCAAATAATGTCCACAAATCAACTGTATTATCAATAATTGGAATAGATTCCGATACCTGTTCAGTTGAACCCGGTTTATAAATCAATCCAAGTATAAGCACTGCTAAAATCGGTCCCACTGAACACATTGATACAAGACCGAAGCTGTCATCTGCCGCATGCTTATCACTACGAATCGAAGCAATACCTACACCAAATGCCATAATAAAAGGAACAGTCATAGGTCCTGTTGTAACACCGCCTGAATCAAATGCTATTGATAAAAAGTCCTTTGGAACCATAAATGCCAGTCCAAAAACAATTGCATAAAAAATTACAAGCAAATGGGACAACGCTATTCCAAACAACATACGAAGTATGGCTAGCACTAAAAACACTGCAACTCCAAATGCCACTGCAAATATAAGTGTAAAATTGGGAATAGACGGAACCTGCTGCGCAAGTACCTGTAAATCCGGTTCCGAAATAGTAATTACAAATCCCATAATAAAAGTAATCAAAACAATTATAAAAATATTCTTTGACCTTGTAATTATCGAACCTGTTCGTTCTCCCATAGGTGTCATAGATAATTCAACACCAACATTGAAAAATATCATACCTATGATAAGTAAGATTGCACCTATAAGAAATGTCATCAATACACTTGGCGGAATAGGCGCAATTGTAAAGCAAAGAAGCAATACGATCACTAATATAGGAAGTACTGCTTTCAGCGTCTCTGTAAATTTTTCTCTGAATTTTGATTTAATAGCCGACAAATTAATAACCTCTTTCTAAAAAATATATGTTTTAACTATAACATAAAATTCTCATTATACCAACAATTTTTCAAATAAAACTGCAATTCGCAGAGTGGCTGTTGGTGTTCGTGCTAGAAACCTTTTATGTGAGTATGTTTTATTGGGAATATACCCAATAAAATATACTCACAAATATAAATTTGAAGCGCGAGCACCAACAGCCACTCTGCGAATTGCAGAAATAAAATAATGGAGCAGGCAATTGCCTACTCCGCTATTTCTACATCCTCTAATTCATCTTTTATAGCTTTATATAAACTGTCTGCTGTCCAACGGGAATCGTCTGATACAGAAAAATCAGGAGTTGCTATATCGACACAACGTTGTTTTCTGTCTTGATTTTCAAGTTTTTCAATAAACTCTATATGCATATAAGGAGCAGAACAATATCCATATGAAAAATATTCATCTTTCGTTTTTTCACCATATTCTATATCATAGGTTATATCTAACAAGGCATCTATCTCTACTCCTGCCGCTGTAATTTTTTTTAATATTTCTTGATTTTCTTCCGGAGTTCCTAAATTTATATCAAAATCTATAGAACCCAAATCAAAGTTACTTCTTTGTAAATAGTCATCCAATCCATAACTTTCAAGAATTTCCATGATTTTATCCTGATTACCTATCAAAACAGCCTCATCATAATCATCAAATACATGACACTCAAACGGAAGAAATTCTGCAGTTGCACCATCAATTTGACCTTTAGACAAACAACTTGTTATTGTAAAAGTAATCCCTTTAGAATCTGTAAATATATAGTAAATACTGCCTCTATCATCATCCTTTTTTGTTTCGACAAAAGTAACCTCTCCGCCTACTAAATCTTCAGCTATTTCTTCAGCTTGACTTTGTGTAATATGCTTTTCGTCAGCACATGCACATGCTCCAAGTAACATAGTTGATATAATACAAATGCAAATTAATAGTGTTCTTTTCATAATATTTTCTCCCTTCTATTAAACAATACACTTTTTTTAATTCGTAATTATGCTACAAAAATCACCTAGGTGAACTAGGTATATAGTACACTAAGACTATGTATATGTCAAGAATTTATAAAAATATTTTTAAAACTATATATTGCAGTTATATTACGTAGTCTATCTTATCATCGACACCACACACTCGCAATGTCATGTTAGTGGGTTGTAGACATGTATTATGAAGCTCGTGCTTGGTATGGGAACATGCTTTTGTAGAAGATTTAGGTTGCTTAGTAGCAACCTTATCTTCTTTTCCTGTCTTGTAAATAAACGTAAGCGTATATGGGTACTTTGTACCGTCTTCGCCTGTCTCCCCAACAATCACTCTGTCAATGATACATTCAAACACATGCCTATCAAACTTTTCTAACAATTCCTTGTTTTGAATAACTTCTTTAAACTGTCTTAGACGTTTGTTAATATCAGTCTGCATATCTTTCGTTTGACTATACTCTTGTAACTTTCCGTTAAGCATACCGATATTATCCTCTATTTCCTGCATTTTCAATCGGTATGTTTCTTCGTCAATCTTATCGTCCAACCGCATATCTACTAGGGTGCTTTTGCGTCCTTTCAGCCTTGCAATCTCTGTTTCGACTTTCTTAATTTTACTGCTGTTATCATCTTTCTTCAAGGACTTTTCTATCCTCTCTAAGAAATTGTTGACTATGCCCTCATTCTCTTTACATAAGAGATTATAAGATTGTACAAACGCCTTTTCGATTACTTCTTCCTCTATTCCTTTACAATATGGACAATTCTTTTTACCATGCTTTGTAGCTGTCACACAATGCCATATCGTTTTACTGTAATCTGTTTTAGAGTTCCATGCTCGTCTTGATAGTAAACCACCACAGAAGCCACAATGAAGCATACTACTAAATGCGTACTGTCGGCTGAATTTCTCCTGTCTGCCACATTTTCTTGCACCATTTCGTCTCTCACGAATTTTTTGAGCCATATCGAATATTTCTCTTGACACAATCGCCTCGTGATGATTTTCTGTATAATACTGATTAACTTCTCCCATATTGTATAATCTCCGTTTCGATATAGGGTCTACTGTAAATGTCTTTCCCATGAGCAAATCTCCAACATACTTTTCATTTTTTATAACTCCGAGAACACCTGTCGCACTCCAATTCAAATTTCCCTTTTTATTCCTGTACCCTTTATCCTTTAGTTCCTGTGCAATCATATCTCCGCCTGCACCCTCGACATATCTTTTGAAGATGTACCGCACAATTTCTGCTTCTTTCTTATTAACACTTATGGACTTGTCCTCTCTGTTATAATCATAACCAATACACCCATTGAAGCCTACCATTTCTCCACGTTGCATTTTCATGTCAATTCCTCTTTTTACATGCTCCGAAGTATTCTGCACTTCCTGTTGTGCAACCGCACCTAGAATGGTTAATAAAAGTTCTCCGTCCATTGTCAACGTATGTATATTTTCTTCTTCAAACAACACCGCCACATTCTTATCTTTGAGCATACGCACATAATTCAGCGTGTCTACCGTATTTCTAGCAAATCGTGAAATTGACTTTACGATTATCAAATCAATATTTCCCTTTAACGCTTCGCTTATCATTCTATGAAATTCGTCTCGCTTAACTGTTTTTGTGCCTGTTATTGCTTCATCTGCAAATATCTCTACCAACTGCCACTCTGGTTTTGAAGCTATATATTCCGTATAATGCTTTACTTGTGAATTATAACTTTCAAGCTGTTCTTTACTATCGGTTGATACTCGCACATAAGCGGCTACTCGGATAGTCTCTATTGTGACACCCTTTCCCCTCTGCTCTAATGTTTTTGTTGCCTTTCTTACTGTTACATTTGCCATACTGCCTCCTTTCTAGTGGCTAAGAAGCCTTAGCCACCATATCCGATACAATGTTATATTCTCGCATGAGTTCCTGTTTTATCTTGTTGAACTCCACCTCTGTTAATAAGTTACTGTTTAAAAGTCTTGTCAGCATGGATAGCTCCATACTGTATGTAAGCAAGTTGGTATTCTCCATAATGCAATACCTCCTTTCCGCAGAGTACAACCTGCGGTTGACCTCTGCCATATTTTTTAGGTATTGCAAGAGATGTAAATACACATATCCTTGTATATGTACTTAAATCTCCTGCAATACCCATTTGAACGAATAAGTATACATATCACGTCCCTCTTTCTCTGTACTGATTTTTAACTTTTAATGACTGATACTACTTTTTATCTTCATCTCTTATTGGTATCTCACCCATATAGTAGCTAACAATTCCCTCTTTGTAGTAATAGTAATACATGCCTTGCGAACGTTTGGTTTGCATGTAGGAACTATCCTTTTCAAACTTAGGCAGTATGTATCTTGGCACATCTTTCTCCCTAACCTCTGTTAATGTTACTTCTACGGATACTCCGCAGATGAAAATAATTTTTTTAATTTGTTTCATACGCATTACCTCCTATATTTAATATTCGAAAACATTATGCATTCATTTCCATGTTTTCTATTTTCTAATTTAACAGATGTTCTTGATTTTGTCAAGAAAAAATGATAATATATTTTTAATCAATTTATGTTTTCTAATTTAAAGGAGCGATAGAACATGATACTTACCATAGATGATAACAACATTATTATTGATACAAACGCACCTATTCCATTAGGAGAAACGCTCTTCGAAAAAGTGTACCTCGCTGATGATAACCTTGCACTACAACTACAAGAAGCGATTTTCTACCTCTTAGACATAGACAATCACGAAACCGCTTCTCTCAATGATGAGGAAAAATATAATAAGTATTTGGAAGTAAGCAACAATCCACTTCCACTACTAAACACTTCTTTCCCTATCATATACCGATATAATCAAGGCGTACTGGAAAGCTACTATGAAATCAAAGACCATAATCAACTACTGCTATTTGAATTAACAACCCTTATTCATCAACAAAAACAAACTCGCTTATGTGGGCGTTGTAAAAAATACTTTATTTTAAAGGGAAATTATGACACAAAATATTGTTCAAGAATGTATATGCAAAAGCACAAGCCTGTTTCCTGTGTTCGCCTAGCCACTAACGAAAACTACAAGAGCAAGCTCAACGATAACCCTATCCTGCAAGAATATAACAGAGCCTACAAAAGAATGTACTCTGTTGCTCTCAAGCGTTTTAGGTATAGCGGAGAACCTATAAACACCAAAGCAGGCTTATTCTTGGAGCTTGCAGATTTACGAGATAAATATTTGCAACTTTATGAGCAACTAGAAAATGATACTGAACGAGAGGCTCTCGTCCTCGAATTTATGGACAAAGTCGGCAACAAACCGTTAAAGAAAAAACAACTTCCTCGGTCTGTTGATTAGTAATACTTTTGATGATATTATTTATTTATAGTTAAGCAGATTACATTTTCATGTAATCAAAGTATAGAATTTTTCAAGTCAAGGCATAGAAAAAGTATAGGCGGTACTCCGTACCCTAAAGTGAAAGACAATAGCTCTCCTGCTGTTGTCTTTTTTTCGTGCTGACAGAAAGGCGGTCAATATGACAAAGAAGAAAAGCAACAAAGCAGAAGCAAAAACTAAGACATCTAAATCAAGAGAGCAGATTCAAGAAGAAATCAATGCCACCCTTGAACGCTTGCAACAAGGGGTACAAGATGTGTTCACATCAGACAACTACAAGAACTATTTACGGTTCTTTGCAAGAATGCACAATTACAGTTTCAATAACACGATTCTCATTCTTACCCAACTTCCGACAGCAAGCCTTTGTGCTTCGTTTCAAACATGGAAGTCCTTGAAATGTCCTGTTAAAAAGGGCGAAACAGGCATAAAGATTTTAGTACCTATCCCTTTTAAACAAGAATTGCTTATGGATTGCAAAGACCAACAGGGAAATGTGATTTATAACGCAGACGGTACAAAACAGAAAGAAAAAGTGTATGTTGAACGAATCGCCTTTCGGCTCGGACACGTTTTTGATGTGTCACAGGTCAATGGCGAAATCCCCTCTCTTTCTCACGAATTAGAGGGAACAAAGAAAGGATTTGCTAAAGCCATAAAAGAGCTTATGGCAAATTCAGATGTGCCGATAGCCTATGATAATGAATTGGCTGACACAAGCACTAATGGATATTACCACATTACAGAACACCGTATTGCTCTAAGGCGTGGTATGTCTGCAAATCAGACTATGAAAACTCTCATACATGAGAAAGCTCATTCCCTGCTCCATAATGGAAACGGTGCTAAGTACAGCAGGAATGAAGCAGAGGTGCAGGCTGAAAGCATTGCATTTGTAGTAAGTGAAATCCTCGGACTTGACACAAGCGACTATTCCTTTGGATATATTGCTTCGTGGTCTGGTGGCAAGGAATTGAACGAGCTACAACAATCTGTTGCTATTATAGATAAGACGAGCCGAGAAATCCTCAAATGGATTGACGAGAATAGCTCCTTATCAATAGCAACACCCCTAAAGGCGGCTTAACCACCGCCTTTTCGAGCGGGTTATATGCAAATATAACCTGCTAACGATTGGGGCAACCCTTAATTTATAGGATATTGCTGTGGAACAAGGCAGTATTCCGCATGGTTTAGGCTTTTCCCTAGACAAAAAGCTACCGTTCCGAACTTAACTCTGGGAGCTTGCAAGTGCTTTTAATACTTGCTTTTCTAGGGGCATACTATGCCCTTTAATAATATATACAGAAAGAAGATGATACTATGGCAAGAGCCAAAAGTATAAGGTATTTGATGAAAACGGAGTTGAATCGCATGGAAGCCTATGGCAGAAGCAAACATGCAGACCAAGAGAGAACACGAATCGAGAGAAGCCATGCAAAAGCACAGGGCGTACCCTTTGAAGAATATAGGCTGATAGATTATACAAAAGATTATGTGTATTCTATTAACACTATGAAAAACTATCAGCATGAGGTTGACCGCTTCGCAAACTATCTGCAAGAAAACGGATTTAATAAAATCACTTTAGAAGAAGCACAAGACCATGTGCAAGATTATCTAAATTATTTAGAGGATAAAGGGTTATCTGCTCCCTCAATTCATATTTCGTGTGCCGCACTTTGTAAAGTGCTTCACATGAATATGTGGGAATATGATAAACCACAACGAACCATAGCTGAAATTACAAGGGGAAATCAAACCTTTAAGGGTAAAGATGTAGATATGGTAAGTGAATTAGAGAAAAACCGCATTTGGTGTATCAATCGTGATTATTTGGGTATGAGAAAAAATGAACTAATTAATTTAAGAGCTGATATGATAAAAGAAGTCGATAATCGTGTACAAATTGAGTACATTGGCAAAGGTGGCAAGCATAATAAACAAATCTTCACTTTGGAACACGAAAAAGCCTTTATTCTGTCTTTAAAACAGGGCAAGCAAGGGAATGAGCGTATTTTTAAACGCAAAGAGGTGGAAGAAGCAAAAAACCTACATAAAGCAAGAGAATTACGTTGTAAAGATGTATATGCAAGAGTTGTAGATGATATTACCAAAGGTGGGGAAGAAACAAGGCAAGCATATAAAGACGAAATCAAGCGAATTTTTAAAGAAGCACATAAACCACTTAGAGAAAATTTAGATATGCCTTATTATGTCCGTGGTGCTAATCGTGACAGACTTATTGCAGAGGGCAGAGAAACAGAATATTCCCGAATTGCTTTAATGTATGTGAGCGTTACCGTAAGTCAACACTTTCGTACAGATACCACCCAAAATCATTATATCGGAAAATAAATTTTTCATATAACATATTGGTCTATGGACTTCGTATTCTTATAGTGCTACAATATAAGAGAGCAGAGGGGACGAACCCCTCTGCATAAGTTTAGGTATGCGGTATATTACACCGCTTTAAGTATAGTTAAAATCTATTATTTAATATTACTTGGTTCCTTTATAAATACTTACACACTTCGACACAAAGCACCTTTCTTGTAAGGGTGCTTTTTTAATGCGTATGAATTACTATTGTATAAATGACACTGTGGTGTGACCGGCTTGCGTTGCAAGCCAGTCACACAATTCACATATTACCTAGATTATTGCTTGTAATAGTTCTTATTCCACAATTATAGTTAATGCACTGTTGTCTTTATATTCATTTGCAGCTTGTTCTGCATAAGAATCAGCCTTTACATAAACAGTCATGCCAGTAGAAAGAGAACTATCAGCCATACTCTTAAGACTTGAAGGAAGATAAATTGTACAATCAATAATTCCTAAACATTCAAAAGCTCCTTCTTTAATATTTACAATACCCTCTTCTACATATATTTCAGTTAAATTTGCACAACCCGTAAAACAATATTTACTAATAGTACTAATTGTCCCTGGTACAACTAAACTTTTTATTTTTTTTAATTCTCCAAATGACTGAGTTCCTACTTTACTTATGTTATTTAAATTAATTGTTTCGACTCCCAAACCATTGCAAGCATAACTACCAACTTCAACAACAGAATCTGCAAATGTTATTTCCTTGACATTATAAAATGATTCAAAATTACTTCTACCTATTTTTGTAATACCGTCTTCAACAACAATTTTTTCTACAACTTCGTCATATTTCTGCCATCCTACTAAATCATCCCAAGAAAATAACTCAGGAAATTTTCGAACTTGTGCAGCACAAAACTGAAAATCAGGTATTTCTCCAACTCCACTAACATAAAGAGTTGTTCCAACAATTTTCCATTCTACATTAGCGCCCTCTAATTTACCGCTTGCTACAACAAAGGTTTCATGGGAAACTACTTCACTTGCAAGTTCTTCGTTACATACAGTACAAATCTTTTGTTGTAGTCCGTCCGTAGTAGCAGTTACTTCTGTAACAACGAGCCAATCGCTTTCTGTGTGGCTTATCTTTGCAATATCTTCTTTGTAGGTATCGCCACAGTCACAAGTATAAGTTTTCTCGCCCAACTCGGTGCAAGTGGCTTCTTTGGTTGTTGTTGATGTGTAGCTATGTTCATGTGGCGTAGGCGTTTCTGTCGGTGTTGGTGTCGGTGTCTCCGTTGGTGTTGATGTCGGTACTTCTGTCGGTGTGTTGGTTGGTTGTTCTGTCACAGTAGCACTTGGTGTTCCTGTTCCTTGTGTATTCTCTTTATTTTCAGAGTTTCCACACGCTGTCAACATAAACGAAAAGCACAGTACACACGCTAATGCTATTAGTTTTTTCCTCATAAAATTTCTCCTTCTCTCTTGTATTATGTTGGTTTCCAGCTTAATTTACAGGTCTTGGGTAAAAATCTCGAATTTCTACGCCCTCTGGCTTTTCAGTTGTTTCATCGAGAAGTTTACTACAATTGTTACATCCTCGTCTATATGTTCCTATACCATGATGATAAATCCAATAACTCCATGGTTCATGTCCTGTTGTATCAAGTGTTGTAGAATTTACATATAAACCACAACGTATACAAACTTCTCCGTAAATACCACGACTTTCACAGCTTGATTCTTTCAAAACTCTTGGATTACCATCTGCTTGATGATTGTGTGTATCAATATATTCCTCAGTATAGGAATCTCCACATTCACAAGAATATTGCTTAATTCCTGTAGTATTGCATAATGCTTCAGTAATTATAGTTTCTGTATAACTATGCTTATGTGT